>NZ_JBEXGU010000083.1:0-39261 GCF_040607515.1 Streptosporangium sp. NPDC005286
GGGCATACATGCCCAGGGGGCCGGTAAACCGAAAAATCTTCATAAGAACCGCCTCCAGCGCGTAATGTCTCCGTGTAGATGTGTCAATTACGGGGGATCATCTCTTCGGATCACCGTGGAGGGGACATGGACGTGCACGCCCGTCTCGCTCGTCATCTGCTCGTCGACGGCTACCGGCTGGTGCTGGACCTCGAACGGAGCCGAGGTTCCCGGCTCGTCGACGCCCACACCGGCCGGAGCTACCTGGACTTCTACAGCTTCTTCGCCTCGGCCCCGCTCGGGGTGAACCCGTTCGACGACGACCCCGAGTTCCTGGCGCTACTCGGCCACGTCGCCGCGAACAAGCCCGCCAACTCCGACCTCTACACCTCCCACCTCGCCGACTTCGCCGACACATTCGCCAGGGTGCTCGGTGACCCCGAGCTGCCGCACCTGTTCTTCGTGGAGGGCGGAGCCCTCGCCGTGGAGAACGCGCTGAAGTGCGCCTTCGACTGGAAGAGCCGTCTCAACGCCTCACGGGGGCGCTCACCCGAGCTCGGCGGCAAGGTGCTCCACCTCACCCGCGCCTTCCACGGGCGCAGCGGCTACACGCTCTCGCTGACCAACACCGACCCGATCAAGACCGACCGGTTCCCGAAGTTCGACTGGCCCAGGATCGAGGTGCCCGCGATCCACCTCGGCGACGTCGAGGCGGCCGAGGAGAGATCCCTGGCCGCGGCGCGGGCGGCCTTCGAGCGCCATCCCCACGACATCGCCTGCTTCATCGCCGAGCCCATCCAGGGGGAGGGCGGCGACAACCACATGCGGGCGGAGTTCCTGCTCGCGATGGAACGGCTCTGCCACGAGCATGACGCCCTCCTCGTCCTGGACGAGGTGCAGACCGGCGCCGGGACCACGGGCACCCCCTGGGCGTACCAGCAACTTGGCCTGAGTCCCGATGTGGTGGCCTTCGGCAAGAAGGTCCAGGTGGGCGGGATCATGGCGGGCCGCAGGGTCGACGAGGTGCCGGACAACGTGTTCCAGATCAGCGGCAGGATCAACTCGACCTGGGGCGGAGGGCTGGTCGACATGGTCCGCTCCCGCCGGATGCTGGAGATCGTGGAGCGCGACGGCCTGATCCCGCGCGCGGGCAGGCTCGGCGCCGAGCTCCTCAAGGCGCTGCTGGAGATCCAGGCGGGCTTCCCCGGCCTGGTGGAGAACGCCCGGGGGCGCGGCCTGATGTGCGCGTTCGACCTGCCGGACGCCGCGCGGCGCGACCTGTTGGTGGCCACGCTCAGGGAGGACGAGGGCGTGCTGGTCCTGCCCTGCGGCGAGCGCTCGGTACGGTTGCGCCCGGCGCTCTCGATCGCCTCCGAGGAACTGGGGGAGGGCACGTCCGCCATCGCCCACGCCCTGGAGATCTCCCGCCGCCCGAGGCGCCCCGCCCGGTCAGGCCCGACGGCTCCGAAGCGGTCCGGAGACGTCGTGTCGCCGTTCAGCAGTGCTGAGGGTCCTCGCGCGCGGCCCGTTCCAGCCACAGATCGATCGCGGTGACCCGCGAGTCGACCCCCAGCTTGGCGTATATCCGGTTCACATGGTTCTTCACGGTCTTCTCGCTCAGAAACAGGTGCTGGGCGATCTGCCCGTTGGAACGACCCGTCGCGATCAGTTCCATGACCTCGGTCTCGCGCCTGCTCAAGCCCGTCACGACTGTGGGTTCCGCGTCGAACGTGGCATCGTCGACTCTCATCCGGCCTCCGTGGTTGCAACACGGTCAGGTCGCCGAAACCCCCGATCCTACGGCGTAGCGATAGCTGCGAGCATAACCCGCAATATCCACTTTTGGTGGGTAACGGGAGTGGAAATGCAGAACGACCGGTCCCGAGGGACCGGCCGTTCTCATGGGGTGAGCGAGGGGACTTGAACCCCCGGCATCTAGGACCACAACCTAGCGCTCTGCCAACTGAGCTACGCCCACCATCGCCGCCGTGGCAGCACATGAAAAGTGTAGCGGTCTTTGGGAGTCGTTTCGTACCGGGTTTCCCGCGAGCCGGTCAGGGTTTTCGCGCGGACACGGTCTCGGCCAGTTCCCTGGCGGTGGCGGAGTCGGGTCCCGGCTGGGGCACGAAGACCGCCGCGCGGTAGTAGCGCAGCTCCCGGATGCTCTCGACGATGTCGGCCAGCGCGCGGTGGCCGCCCTGCTTCTCGGGCGAGGCGAAGTAGACCCGTGGGTACCAGCGCCGGGCCAGTTCCTTCACCGAGGAGACGTCGATCATCCGATAGTGCAGGAAGGCGTCCACGGCGGCCATGTCCCGGGAGAGGAACGACCGGTCGGTGGAGATGGAGTTGCCGCACAGCGGAGCCCTCTTCGGCTCCTTGATGTGTCCCTTGATGTATTCGAGCACCATGGACTCGGCCTCGGCCAGCGTGACGCCCTCGCTCAGCGCGTCCAGCAGGCCGGAGGCGGTGTGCATCTCCCGCACCACCTCCGACATCTGCTCGATGGACTCGGGCGGGGGTTTGATGACCACGTCCACACCTTCGTCAAGCTGGTTCAGCTCACCGTCGGTGACCACGCAGGCCACCTCGACGAGCGCGTCACGGCCAAGGTCAAGCCCGGTCATCTCACAGTCGATCCAGACCAGCAGGTCACTCATAGCCTTCAGGGTAGTACTCCGTTACGAGAGCTTGAATGACTTGATCACCTTGTCCACCGTTGAGATGCCGAGATTGTCGGGCACGGTGATGTAGGCCAGCGCCGCTCGGCTGCCCTCACCCCGGTCGACGATCAGGAACGCGGCCCGCTCCCGCTTCCACTTCCAGCCGTTGGCCTCGGACTGCTCGGAGAAGTCCAGGTCGAAGACGAACAGCCAGGCGTCCTTGCCGCTCACCTTGACCGCCTTGTCCTCGACGATCTTCCGGCGGTGCGGGGGGCTGTAGAAGTTGGGCTCGACGACCTGCAGCAACGTCGCGGCGACCGAGCGCATGCTCTCGACACCCTGGTAGCCGTACTGGTCGGGAAGCTCACCGGTCAGCACGTTGCCGACCCAGTTGCCGCCCTTGCCGTCGAAGTTCTCGTGGGCGGTGGCTATGGCCGCGCTGGTCCAGGTGAACCCGAGCCCGCCGCCGGGGCTGGGAGGCACCTGCCACGGCCCTTCGGGGATCTGGTAGGACAGGCCGGTCACGGGGTCGGTGATGCGCCCGTCCACCGGCTGGGGCGGCGGGCTCTGCGAGGGCGTCGGCTCGGGGGTCGGCTCCCGGCCGGGTTCCCGGCTCGCCGAGGGAGGCGGCGTACGGGACGTGACGGGCCCGCCGGCCTCGTTCCTGCTGTCGGGGTTGATCAGATACATCGCGGCGACCACGATCACGACGATCAGGACCAGCGCGCCGCCACCGCCGAGGATCCACGGGAGCGGACCGCTCTTGCGCGGCGGCGGCCCGGACGGGTGAACGCCGTACGGCGGGAGGGGCATCTGCGCCGTGTTGCCGTTCGGCTGCCCAGTGCCCGCCGGTCCCTGCCGCATGGTCTGCTGGTCCCACTGGCCGGTCGGGCCCGTTCCCGTGGGCTCTCCCGGCGAGGGCGCCGCCGCCTGTCCCGTGGGGGGAGGCTGGGAGGAAAAGGGGCCGGTCTGCGATCCCTGAGGCATGCCCTGCCCGGTGGGGACATCCGTCTGATGGGTGGCATCGGTCCACTGGTGGCCGTCCCACCACCGCAACAGCGGCGAGCCGTAGGGATCGGGGTACCAGCCGGAGGGGGTCTGCGTGGTCATGGCCGTCAGAGTAGTAAGAACGGCTTTGTACTGCATTGTGGACCTTGCGGATCACTCATGAACATTTGTAGGTGAAGGTGGCTCTGTCCTGGATCTTCTTGCCCTCGGGGGCCGGCGAGAGCAGCGACAGGGTGATGGTTCCCTTGAAACTTCCCTCGCCCTTGACCGTCCAGTCCAGGCTCACCTTGTGCGAGGTCGCCCCGGACGAGATCTGGTCGGTCTGCACGATCGGCTCCTTGCGGTCGCTCCGCTTCCACTGGTAGCTGACCTCCCCGCCCGCGCCGTTGGTGTGCAGGACACCGGCGATCTTCACCGTCGTGTCGCAGCCCTGGGTCTTCCTGGGGGCGCTGACGTCCACCTTCGTCACCTCAAGCGGTGTCGACGAACCGCGGAACAGCCAGAGCGCCAGCGCGCCCACGACCATCAGCGCGAGGATCGTCGAGGAGAGGATCGTACGACCGCGACGCCGCCGAGCATGGGGGACCGCGGCGGCCCTGAGCCTGTCGGAGGGCGGCTCGGTCTGCTGCTGGTCCCGGCCGGCCCGCCAGATCTGGGCGGCCGTGGTCTCGGCGGGCACCCCGGGGCCGAACCGCAGGACCACGTCCTCGGGCCGGTGCTCGTCGGCCCCCAGGGTTCGCTGCTCGCCGGTACCCGGAACGTGGAGCAGCGTGACGATCTCCCCCTCGTCGGGGGCGGCCGGCGCGGGCGGCGGGGGCCCTCCCCGGCCGGGCGCCTCATACGTCGGCCATCGGTGCAGGGTCTCCGCGAGCCTGTCACGGGTGGTGAACCCGGAGGGCAGCACGTCACGCCCGGCGAGCAGGGCGTCGCGCGCGGCGGCGAGCCCCCGGATGGAGGCCGTCGCCGCCACCCGTTCCAGCAGCCCCGCGGCTTCCCGGTCGGCCGAGGCCCAGGTGGCGGCCAGCCCCCGGGCGAGTGACGCCCAGGCGGCCACGTCCCGCTCCGACGCGGGCGGGCGGCCGAGCAGCGCGTCGAGCAGCCCCCGCTCGGCGAGCAGCGCCGACCCGTCCGGGGCGATCACCACGGTGCCCGGGTGAAGCTCACCGTGGATGAGCCCGGAGGAGTGGACGGCCAGCAGCACCCGCGCCGTCTCCATCAGGACCGTGGCCGCGCTGCCCGCGTCGGGCCCGGGTGATCCAGCGGCTCCGGACAGCAGGTCGCGCACCGTCGGTGCCGCCGGTTCCGAGGTGATCAGCCAGACCTCGTCCTGGGCCGTGATGAGGTCGGCGATCGGGACCAGCCCGGTCAGGCCGCTCTGCGTGAGCCTGCGGTCGGCGACCACGGCCGCGATCAGCCTCTCGCGGGCCGAGGGATCGGCGACCAGTCGCGGGTCGAACCTGAGCGCGCCTCCCCGCCGTCCGTCGGCCGCGACGGCCGACGACCAGATTCCCAGGTCGCCGGCCCAGGTAGGACCGGTCAACCGGAATCCGGCGCCACCGCCCCGGTCAGTGTTCATGATTCTGCCCGTTCCCTGGTTACCGGCGTTTCCTGTGCCGTCCCGCCACGCCGCGCTTGACGGCCAGTGTGACCGGCACGGCACCGCTTGTCACCAGGCCCAGCGCGAGGAGCGCCGAGGGGGCCGTCTCGACGGGGGGCAGGGGCGAGCTGGTGAGCCGAGGGGTTTCCGTGGCGGTCGGGGTTCCCTCGGGGGTCGTCTCGGTGGGTGAGGGCGTGGTCGGCCGTGTCGTCGGCCGCGTCCGGGTGGGGGAGGCCGACGGCTGGGTCGGGGTCGCCGTCGGGGACGGCGGTCTGGTCGCGGGAGTATCCGGTTTGCCGGGATTGTTGAGCGTGGAGCCCTCCTCGGGGGAGGGAGACTCGGTCGGCTTCCCGGTCGGCTTACTGGTCGGCCGCGCGGTCGGCTTCCTGGTGGGCGTCGCCGACGCCTTGGGCGTCTTGGAGGGCGTCGCGGTGGTCGGCACGGGCGGGAGGCCCGAGGCGGTGCTGCTCGGCGTGGGTGTCGCGGAGGGCGCGTCCGCGGTCGGCGACGCCTCCGCGGGCTCGTCAGGCTCGTCGAGCTCGTCGCCGTCGTCCCCGGGGAGCACCGTCTCCAGCGGGTCCGAGGGGGTCGGGTCCTTCGTGACGGTGGAACTCTGCGGCTGGATCTTCGTGGTGCCGCCCGATCCGACCAGTACCGCGGTCAGCCCGCCGATCACCGCGATGCAGCCGACGCCAATGAGGATCTTGACGCTCAGCTTGCTGAGCGAGGAGGTCCTTCCCCCCTTGCCGCCGAGCTCGGTCGTGGCCAGCGAGGTGTCGGCCGCCGGGGCGGGCGCGTCCAGCGGGAACAGCCCGGCCAGCAGCCCGACGATCCCCGCCAGGCGGCGGCGGCCGCGCTCCTGCCAGTCGGGACCGTAGGCGTCGGCCGCCACGGCCTCCAACTCGGTGAGGAACGCGGAGGCGGTCGGCGGCCGGTTGGCGGCGTGCTTGGCCAGGCCGCGCTCCACCAGCCCCTGCAGGGCCGGGGGCACCTCCTCGACCGGCGGCGGCATGACCTGGTGCTGGCGGGCCAGCGCGGCGATGTTCGTGGCCCGGAAGGGGCGGGTGCCGGTCAGGCATTCGAAGAACACGACGGTGGCGGCGTAGACGTCCGTGGAGGGCCCGGCCGGTCCGCCCACCCACTGCTCGGGGGCCATGTAGGGTGGGGTGCCCGCGGGGGCGTCGCCGTCGCCGGAGCGGAGCGCGATGCCGAAGTCGACGAGCTTGCTCTTCCCGTCCGCCTCCACCATCACGTTCTCGGGCTTGAAGTCGCGGTGCACCACGCCCGCCGAGTGCGCGGCGGCCAGCCCCATGAGCGAGCCCTTGAGCACGAGCAGCGCCGCCTCCGGGCCGGTCGGCCCCTCCGAGCGCAACAGCGCGCGCAGGGCGACGCCGTTGATCAGCTCCATGACGATGGCCGCGCCGTCGCCGGTCTCGACGTAGTCGTAGAGCCGGACGGAGTGCGGGCTGTTCAGGGTGTTGAGCACCCTGGCCTCGTGCCGGAAGCGCGCCACGAAGCCGACGTCGCCCCTGAGCTCGTCGGACAGGTACTTGATCGCTACCAGGACGCCGTCGGCATCGTGCCGCGCCATCACCACACGCCCCGCCGCGCCGCTGCCCAGTTCGCGGATCTCGGTGTATCCGGGGACTCGCCAGGCCGATGGCGTGCCGTACATAACGGTCTCCTCAGTTGTCTGGGCCCCCACCCATAACAGACGGACCGTAGCTTAGCCATAGAGAAACACATTTCGCGTATCAATCGCGAATCAGTCTCACTCCATAGGATCGATCGGTACGAGCGGCGGGGTCTCGCACGGACAGGCGCGCCCCGTGGTGCGTCGGCCCGCCGCGGAGACTTAACGAACGGGCATGGTTCGTGACGCGATGTGCGCGGGGACGGCCAGGTCCCCGGTCATCGCGGGATCGGGCTCGGGAGCTCCCCAGACCTGGTGGAGCGGCAGGACCCCCGCCCAGATCGGCAGCTCGTAGTCCTCCTCCTCGTCGATCGGCGGGCCCTGTCGCACCTTCACCGATGCCTCGGCGAGGGAGAGGGCGAGCACTGTGGTCGCGGAGAGTTCCTTCCTGGTGGGCGCGCGGCTGGCGTCCCACTGGCCGGGGGCCAGCTGCTCGGTGATCGCCCGTAGCCCGGCCAGGTGCTCCTCGCCGCCCTCCACCCGGCGGACACGGCCGTAGACCATGGCGCAGCGGTAGTTGAGCGAGTGGTTGAAGGCCGAGCGGGCCAGCACGATGCCGTCCAGGTGGGTCACCGTGACGCAGACCTCGTCCGCGTTCCGCAGGGAGGTGGCGCCGGTGGAACCGTGCACGTAGAGGGTGTCACCGATCCGGCCGTAACCGGTGGGGACGACCATGGGGAAGCCGTCGACCACGACGCCCAGATGACAGACCAGCCCGGCGTCCAGCACCGCGTACAGATCCTCGCGAGAGGTCAGGCCCCTGTTCTTCGAGCGGCCGAGGGTGGTGCGGGGAGTCGTAGAGAGCATGGCACTAGCCTAGAGAGAAGTGGATACCGAGAACATGTCCACTTCCGTGCGCTTATAGGAGACCACTTTGCCGCGCCTCGCCGTCGACCTGCCCGTTTCGGTGGACCGCGAGTCCGGTACGGCACTCGCCGTCCAGCTCGGTGACCGCCTCAGGGCCGCCATGCGCGACGGCGCCCTCGCCTCCGGCGAGCGACTGCCCTCCACCCGTGCCCTCGCCGGCCAGCTCGCGGTCAGCCGTACCGTCGTCACCGAGGCCTACCAGCAGCTGTACGCGGAAGGCTGGCTCGAAGGACGCCACGGCTCCGGCACCTACGTGGCCGACATGGTGGTCCCTCCCGTGCACGAGCGCGCTCGCGGCCCCCTCGCGCCACCTCCCGTCGCTCTTCCCGGCCAGGATGCCCCGCCGGGGGACGGCGGGCGGGTGATCGACCTGCGTCCCGGGCGGCCGTGGGTCCACGACTACGACCGGGCGGCCTGGCGCAGGGCCTGGCGCGGAGCGGCCGACCTGCCGCCGGCGAGCGACCCCGATCCCCGCGGCCTGCCCAGGCTCCGCACGGCCCTGGCCGAGCACCTGCGCAGGACCAGGGCGATCCCCGTCGGGCCGGAGAACATCATGGTCACCCGGGGCACCGGCAACGGGCTCGACCTGGTCGCCGCCACGCTCCTGCGGCCCGGTGACCGGGCCGGCGTCGAGGAGCCCGGCTACCGCGTCGCCAGGAACGTCTTCGCCGGGCGGGGAGCGGAGATCGTGCCCTGCCCGGTCGACGAGGACGGGGTCGTCGTCGACCGCCTCCCGGATGACCTGCGTGTCCTCTACACCACTCCGGCCCACCAGTACCCCCTCGGCGGCCGCCTGCCCATCCCGCGCAGGGAGCGCCTTCTCGCCTGGGCCCGCCGCACCGGTGCGATCCTCGTGGAGGACGACTACGACGCCGAGTTCCGCTACGACGTCGCGCCGCTGCCCGCCCTGCACGGCCTCGGTCCCGAGCGGGTGGTGCTGCTGGGCAGCCTGAGCAAGGCCCTGACGCCGGACATCGGCGTCGGCTGGCTGGTCGCCCGGCCGAGCCTCATCGAAGCCATCGCCCTGACCAGGGACGACCTGGCCGACCGCACCGGCGGCCCGGCCCAGCAGGCGGTGGCGGTGCTCTGCGAGAGAGGGGACCTGGACCGGCACCTGCGCCGGATGCGGCTGGAGTACGCGCGCCGCCGGGCCGTGGTCGTCGACATCCTCGGCCCCAGGGTCATCGGCGACACCGCGGGCCTGCACGTCATGGTGGAGCTCGCGGAGCACGCGGTCACGCCGCTGGTCGAGGCCGCCCGTGCCCGTGGCGTGCTGCTCGACTCGATGACCCGCCACTACCACGGGCCGCAGCTGCGGCACGGCCTGGTGGTCGGCTACGGCTCCGCGTCGCAGGCGGACGTCAGGCGGGGCGTCTCGGTGGTCGCCGAGCTGATCGGGTGAGAAAGGACCGTTCCCACACCGCCGTGAACCCTGCTCAGGGGGATTGCAGGGACGTTCGCAGGCGGCCGTACGTCTTGAGCGCGCGGTCGGCGGTGGTGCGCAGGAGCGGGTTGGCCAGGACCGTGCCACGTGCCTTGCGCACCGGCACCCGCAGCATCCAGTGGACTCCGGCGCCGGGGCTCAGCCGGGCGACCCGGCCCTCCGAGACCTCGTACTCGCCGTTCTTCAGCTTCTCCTTGTACTCCTTCTCCCCGCGGCCCATGTCGATGACTCCGATCCCGGCCTCGGCGGCCTTCTCGGCCATGGCCAGGTGGTGGATCAGGCCGGGGGAGTACTTCGCGAAGGCGGTGTCGTAGGCGGGGAACCAGCCCGCGAGCGTGGTGCCGGTGCGCAGGCCGAAGTGCCCGGCGACCGGCCGGTCGTCCACGTACACCATGTCGAGGACCCCGCCGAAGTGCTCGGTGTCGGTGGCGAGGAACCGTTCGACCAGCTCCACGATCCACGGCCGGGCGAACCTGTCGTTGCGGCCGGTGCGCCGGTACTGCTCGGTCTTCCAGCCGAGCAGCGTGCGCAGCGGCGCCAGGTCGGTGGTGGCGTAGTCGTGCCGGAGCGGCCCGGCGTCGCGCTGGAGCTTGCGGCTCTTGTACGCCGTCGAGCGGTAGGTCTTGCCGGAGGTCACCTTGATCGTCTCGATGTACGACTCGAAGCCGTCACGGAGATCGATGATCGGTGAAGGGTGCCTGCTGTGCCCCGGCTGGAGCAGCGGCTGCCCGGCGATCAGGTGGTCGAACTCGTAGACGGCCAGGCCGCACGCCCTGATCAGGCGCTGCGCGTCGATCTCCACGTCCTTGGCGTGGACCAGCCCCTGCGCGTCGGTCAGGCCTGCGGCCACGGGCATGCCGATGCCCATCGGATGGCGTTCGAAGGGGAAGAACCCCACCACGTCCTGTCCTTCGTACAGCACCGCGACCCGGACGCGTTCCTGCAGGGCGCCGACGGTGACTGTGAACTCCGGCGACAGGAACGGGCTGTCGAAAGCGGCGTCGGCACCCTGGAGAGTCCTCCAGCGATCGATGTCGACCGGTCCGAGATCACGGGGCTGAACGATTGAGACGCGCATGAGCTCCTACTGGGATGTGCGGGGTCCCCTTACGTCATCCTGTGCAGGATGCCGTAAAGCCCAAGCATGCTGGTAGGGACGTAATGTAACGATAAAGTACGGAAGCAATTTCCCCGTAGTTGGGGAGGCAACGTTTCGGGATCTCATTGTGAGGTCCCTGCTGGCGCCACTCACCCGAGTGGCGTTCTAATGGGGGCCATGAGCACCCCTGGCATCGACTGGTCCCGCCTCGTCGAATGGATCGCGGCCAACGTCCCCGGCGTCGGCGAGCCCACCGGGGTCTCCCTGATCGCCGGTGGCAGGTCCAACCTGACGTACATCGTCGAGACCCCCGGGCGCCGCCTGGTGCTGCGCCGGCCGCCGCTGGGCCACGTGCTGCCGACCGCCCACGACATGAGGCGCGAGTGGCGGGTGATCTCGGCGCTCGCGCCGACCTCGGTCCCGGTGCCGGAGCCGGTCGCCTTCTGCGACGACCAGGACGTGATCGGGGCGCCGTTCTACCTCATGGCGCACGTGGACGGCGCGGCCGTGCGGAGCCAGGAGGACACCCGGGATCTCACCCCCGAGCAGGCCCGGAGACTGTCGGAGCGGCTGGCCGAGGTGCTCGCCGCGATCCACGCGATCGACTACGAGAAGGCGGGCCTGGGGGACTTCGGACGCCCCGAGGGATACATGGCCCGCCAGCTGGAGCGCTGGGGACAGCAGTGGGAACGGTCGAAGACCGGCGAGCTGCCCGCCTACGACCGCCTGGTGGCCCTGCTGCGCGAGCGCCTGCCCGCCCGCTCGGCCTCGACACTGGTCCACGGTGACTACCGGCTCGACAACACGCTCGTGCGAATCTCGCCGGACCCCGACATCCTCGCCGTCGTCGACTGGGAGATGTCCACGCTCGGCGACCCCCTGGCGGACCTCGGCCTCACCCTCACCTACTGGCAGGACCCCGGCGACACCGAGCGCGCCTCGATCCCGGTCGCGGCGGGCGTCACCGTGGCCCCCGGCTTCCTCACCGCCCGCGAGTTCGCCGCACACTATGCCAAGGTCTCCGGCGCCGACCTGTCCGACCTGGACTTCTACCTGGCCTTCGGCAACTACAAGCTCGCCGTCATCGTGGAGGGCATCCACGCCAGGTTCAAGCAGGGCAAGACCGTCGGTGAGGGCTTCGAGCACATCGGCGCCGCCGTTCCCACACTCGTCGACCGGGCGCTGCGGGTCCTGGAGGGCTGAACCCGCGGTCGCGGTCGCCGTCCACCTTCGGACCCGTGGTGTGGGTGCCGCACGGCCCGGTGAGCGGGGTATGACGGGAACTACTTCCGGCTTTCAACCGTCATGCAAGTCGCCATGGATACGCTGGCGACGCGACCGGTAACGCTTGTCTGTGAAGCAGCTCAGCTCACCGTCACGTCCGTTGTCGCTGTGGAACGCTACATTCGTTGACCTGCGAGGATTGAGGAATCGGTGATACCGACTAACGGACGGCACCAGCGACGGCGCCCGGCCTGGCCGGTCGCACTGGGAGCGATGGCGGTAACGGTGGTGCTGGTGGTGGGCATCATCGCCTTCGCCGCCAAACCGGACATTCCCCGCGGGCAGCGTATGACAATTCCTCCCACGCAGGCGGCGCCGACACTGGAGGAACCACCCGCGGTCCAGGACTGGCCACGCTGGGGCATCACCCACACCGAGTTCAGCGCCGACAACGAGAGCGGCGCGGTCACCGAGGCCGCCTCCCACATGCTCAGCCGGGTCCCGATGCTGCAGAACCAGCACATCATGGGCTGGGGCGCGGGCAACCCCGAGCCCGCGCCCGGCAAGAACGACTTCCGCGACCTCGACCGTCGCATCAAGTTCATGTCCAGGTCCCAGGCCATCCCGATCATCACGCTCTGCTGCTCGCCCGACTGGATGAAGGGCGGCACGTCCGGCCGGACCGACTGGACGCAACTGGAGACGGCGCCCCGGCGCGAGCACTTCGACGACTACGCGAAGCTCGCCGCGACGGTCGCCAGGCGCTACCCCACGGTCAAGCACTTCATGGTCTGGAACGAGTTGAAGGGTTTCTGGAACAACGCCCAGAACCGCTGGGACATCGAGGGCTACACCGAGCTCTACAACAAGGTCTACGACGCGCTGAAGGCAGTCGACAAGGACATCAAGGTCGGCGGGCCGTACGTGTCGGTCGGCAGCACCACCGCTCCCGAACAGGGGGCGGAGATCAAGGGGTCGTGGGGGAGCGTCATCCAGCGTGACCTGGAGGCGGTCGAGTACTGGATCGAGAAGAAGAAGGGCGCCGACTTCATCGTCGTCGACGGAGCCTCGGTCACCAGGGAGGCCGGTGCCTACCCCGACGAGTTCACCGCCCTGGGCAAGTTCGGCGCCCTCACCACCTGGCTGCGGCAGAAGAGCGGCGACCTGCCGGTCTGGTGGGCCGAGTGGTACGTCGAGCCGGACAGCAGGGACTGGAGCGAGGAGCGTCGCATCGCGGTGCAGACCGCGGCGATGATGGAGTTCGCCACCAGCGGCGTCACCACCTCGCTCTACTGGAGCCCCCAGCGCAAGTCCACCGGCGACGACCAGGTCTGCCTGGGCTGCCTGTGGCACCCGAGCACCGGTGCGGAGATGCCCATGGCGGGCATCCTGAGCGGCTTCACCAAGTGGTTCCCGCTCGGGACCAAGCTGGAGACGGTCACCTCCTCCAACGAGAAGGTGCGGGTCCTCGCCCAGGAACGGCAGCTCGTGATGGTCAACACCACCGACGCGGCCGCGAGCACCACCGTGGACGGCAAGCAGTTCGAGCTGAAGCCGTACGAGGTCAGGTGGAGCGAGCGCGCCGGCGCGTGAGCCTCGGCAGGCTAGGCTCGCTCAGGACGGGAGGGTCTGCGCCAGTTGGTGAACCAGCGCAGTAGCCATTCCACGGGCCCGTACTGATGGCGGCTCAGCCACCACCGGCTCCACACGGCCTGGACCGTGAAGATGGCGATGCCGATCGACACCACGGAGAACGGGCTGAGCTGGTCGACCAGGCTCATCCCGTAGCCGGTGAAGATCAGTGAGCTGATCAGCGACTGCCCCAGATAGTTCGTCAGTGCCAGCCTGCCGGGAGGCGCGAGCGTCCCGGCCAGGCGAGGTGCCGAGGGAAGCAGACGCAGCAGGGTGGCGGCGTAGGCCGCGGCCAGCAGCGGCGCGGTGACCAGGTTCACCGACTGGCCGACCATGTGGTACGCGTGCCCGCCGTCCGACCAGGTCGCGTGCGTGTAGACCACGGCCCCGGCGAGGCCGACGGTGAAACCCGCCCACTGCAGCCGCCGCAGCGTCACGGTGTGCCCGGACAGGTCACCCAGCAGGCGCATCTTGCCCAGTGCCAGCCCGACCAGGCAGGCGGCGAGCACGGTGGGCCCCTGGAAGAAGACCCGCAGCACGAAGATCCTGGCCAGTTTGTGCAGGTGCTCGTTGATGATCATGGATGCGGAGCCGTGCAGGGCGCGGTCGGACATGGCGGCCTGGGCGGCGTTCTCGGAGACCGCCCTCGATGCGTCGGCGCCCAGCGTCGCCAGTAAGGCCAGCAGCAGCATCCCCACCGCCAGCGCCACGGTCAGCGCGATCGCGGAGATCATCGCGGTGCGCGGGGTGATCCGCCGCACCGCCAGCAGGACCAGCCCCACCACCGCGTAGGTGGCCAGGATGTCACCGGGGAACAGCAGGATGCCGTGGGCGAGGCCGAGCAGGAACAGCCCGCCCAGGCGGCGCAGGAACCTGGGGACGAACGCCGCCGCGGAGGCGTGGGCCGAGTCGAGCTGGAGGGTGAAGCTGTAGCCGAACAGGAAGGCGAAGAGCAGATAGAACTTGTTCTCGAAGAACAACGAGACGACCCAGCGCACCTCCCAGTCGAGCGGCGCGGAGAACGACGGCGCCGCCAGCCCCGCCATCCGGTATCCGGAGGCGAGGTAGGTGATGTTGACCACCACGATGCCCAGCAGCGCGAAACCGCGCAGCGCGTCGACCGCCGCGATCCGCCGTCCCGTGCCCTGGGTGGAGGTCCCCGTCCGACCACGGGGTTCCCCTGTGAACATCCAACCGTCCTTCGACCAGGCTCTGAGACAGGCGTCTCCCGGCAAACGGTGCTCAGTATGGCGCGGGGAGGCCGTCGGCCAAGCGACTTTGTCCTTTATTGAAGTTGGTAGCCGATGACGATGAAGCGCTCCGCGATCACCGCGAGGGCCAGCACGAACGCGGGCACCGCGACGAACAGGATGCGTCTCCTGGCCCGCCTCCCACTCTCGCGGCCGCCCAGGCGGAACACCTCGTAGACGAACAACGCGATCCAGGTCACACCCAGCGCGGCCAGGCCGACCGGTGTCCACGGCGAGGTCGGGTCGCTGCCACCGAGCGGTACCCCGCGCTCGGGGATCTCGGTGCCCTCGGGGAAGGACTTGAGCGTGTAGACGGCGGCGTCCTCGCCGTTGAACACCCGCTTGAGATCCTTGTGGGCATCCAGCGCGGCGCGGAACCTGGGGGTCCAGTCGTTCGGGAAGCCGTGGTTGAGCTGCAGGTATCCGGCCTGCGCGCGGGTCGCCACCAGGTAGGTGTTGGGCGGGGACGCGCGGAGTTTGTCGAGCACCGAGGAGAGCCGGGCCGGATCCTTGTGCACCAGCACCTGCTCGTAGGAGATCTTGTCGAAGTCCCGTTCGCCCCACGGCATGATGGGCGTGACCTCCGGGCCGAGCAGCGGGGTGAGGAAGAGGACGCGGGCACTGGGTTCGTCATGGTCGTAGATGTAGTGCATCGCCGCGACCTCGCTCTCCGAGACCCGCTCGAACTGCTCGTTGCCGTACCGGGCGACCAGGAAGACCATCGCCAGGGCCATGGCGCATCCGGCGGCCAGCAGCAGCGAGATCCGGCGCGTCAGCTCCGGGTTGAACCGGATGTTGCGCCTGCGGATCGGCACCGTCTCCTCCGGCGCGTCCTCCGTGCCGGCGGGAAGGTTCGGGAAGAAGGCATAGGCGGCCAGGATGCAGGCGCCGGGCAGTGCGAACAGGTAGATCCGCAGGCCGATCTCACCGCCGTAGTTCTGCAGCCCGAGCGCCAGCACCGGGATGCAGAGCAGAAGCAGCGCCGCGCGGTCGCCGACACCGCGCCGCACGCGGCGCAGCAGGCCGATGGCGGCCAGTGTCAGGATGACGCCGCAGATGCCGAGGCGGGCCATCAGGACGAGGGCGTGCCTGGGGTCGCTGCCGTCGATCCGGTCGCCGGTGTTGCTCTGCAGGTTCTGCAGGATCCGGCCCAGCCCGCCGAAGAGCTGGTCGATGTGCCCGCTCCAGAAGGTGACGGTCTGGTAGCTGATCCACGACAGCACGATCAGGCCGAGGAAGAACGGCAGCGCCCAGCTGAGCGAGGTGCGCCGGAGCAGCAGCAGGCCGGTCAGCGCGCCGAGCATCATGAACGGCGTGATCTGGTGCGAGGCGGTCGCGGTGCCGAACAGGCCGATCAGCACGATCAGCATGATCACCCGGTCGTAGGCGCCGGTCGAGTGGGGCAGCTCGCCGGGGGTCAGCCCGTCCAGGCGGGCCAGCAGCCGCCGGACGCGCCCCTTGGCCGGCATCGGTTTGTCGCGGGGCTCGACCTTGCCGAACCAGCGCAGCACGATCGCCACGAAGGCCAGGTAGATCGCGTATGTGAAGCCCTGGGAGGAGAAGTAGTCCTGGCCGATCCACTGGACGATGACGAACAGCAGGGCGGCGAACCAGCGGGCCCGGGTGGTGGCGACCACCTGGCGCAGGATCAGCACGAACGGCAGCAGGTACAGCAGGTTCGACAGCAGCGGCGTCCACCGCATGATCGTCGCCAGGTCGGTGACCCCGGCGGCCTTCGTGACGAACGCCACCAGCGCGAAGAACCCGGGCCAGGCGAGGCGGGCGTCGAGGATCGCGGACGACTCGCCGGTGCGGTTGATGTACTCCACGAAGCCGGCGTGCACGTAGGCCGTGGGGAACCTGGCCTCGTCCGAGATCAGGGCCGACGCCCCGTGCAGGGCGAAGGTGATCGCCGCGATCTGGAAGAGCAGCAGGAACTTGCGGTCGGTGTTCTGCGCGATCGTGACGAAGAACGCGACGAGCATCAGCAGGATCGCGGCGAACGCGGTCAGTGGCATGGCCGAGATCAGGCCCAAGGCGTCGATCTTGGTCACGTCGACGCCCCGCAGCGGGCCCGGCTTCACGCGCAGGGCCAGCACGTACATGATCAGGCCTTCGACCGTGAGCAACGGTGGCAGCCACACCGCGGCCGACTGCATCACGCTCGTCATTCGCGACGGCCTGGCGGCGGCAGGAGCCGCCTTCCCCGGGCTCCGCGGCGCGCTCTGCGGCTCCCGACGGTCCGCTGGAGCCGTGGCCTCCGAAGCGGGCTCAGGGGTCCCTGGAAGCGGGCTGGACGTCGTGACGGCCCTTTCCCGCGGTCTCCGCTCCGGTGTTCCGCCTTCCGCGGTCACCGGTCCCGCGAGTTCCGGTTCCGCGGGCTCCGCCTCCGTGGGCTCCGGCTCCGCAGGTTTCGGCTCCGCGGGTTTCGGCGTCGGGCGGAGCGGTGCCGAGGGCAGACGCATCTCCGTCGTGGTGTCGATCTCGCTGCCGGAGGCGTCCTCGGCCTCGGGAGCGTCCGCCGTGGGCGGTGAGATCGGGCGTGCGGGCAGCCGGATGACGGCGGTGACCTCCGAGTCGTCGCCGTCGGAGGTATCCGGAGCCTCGCCGGGAGCCCGGTCGGAGATCACCTCCGGTGACGTACCCGGCGTGTCGTCGGCGTCATCGGCGTCGTCCGATGCACCGTCGCCGCTGTCAGGAGGACCTTTGGTGGCCTCGCCGCCGGAAACCCCGCCCTTCGGAACCTCGCCGTCACGGCTGTCACCCGGTGCGGCGTGATCGGGAACCTCACGGTCGGGCGCCTCCTCCGGAGCCTCGGAGGGCGCCGTGCCGACGGGCTCGCCGCCGGACCCGGCCCGCGCTCCGTCCGAGGGCGCGGGCTGGGTGGGATCGGTCTCCCCGACCTCGGCAGTCTCCGCCGCCGGTGTCGTCGTCACGTCATTACCTGCCCGTTGCCTCACGTCTAACATCATGGCGGCTACGCGGACCGAGGTGCGACGAGCGAACACGAAGTTACGCCATGTTCGACTGCTTTGCGTAGACCGTTGAAGAGCAATACCGCGACCGAATTCCCGCCCGGTGGCACCTGTCCCGCCGCCTTCGCTCCCTCGGGGAAGCGAAGACGAGGGCGGAGAGGGGTGGGCGCACCCGGGAGGGCGCCAGCCCGCGGGCCACGCCTCTCCCGGGTGCGGACCGGCCGCTCACACCTGGCCGCGCACCCGGCGCAGGCCGTATCTCGTACGTCTGACGACGGCGTAACCCTTCGTCAGCATCCGTTCTCTCATGTAGATCAGCGGGACCTGGTTTCCCTCGACGGCCCGGCTGAACATTCTCATCGACGTGCCCTCGGCGACGGTCAGGCGCGGTAGCGCGAGCACGTCGTGCCGGTCGGCGGCTATGGCGTTGTTCACCGCGCAGGCCGCCCAGTAACCGGCCCGCCTGACCTCGCGCCGCACCCGCACGCTGGAGTAGCCGTACGGGTAGGCCATCGTCGAGACCAGGGAGCCGATCTTGTCTTCGAGCAGGGACTTGTTGCGCCGCAGCTCCTGACGGAGCTCGTCGTCCGGAAGCTGGTCGAGCTGAGGATGGCTGTGGCTGTGCCCGCCGATCTCGATGCCGCACGAGGCGGCCTCGCGCGCCTGGCTCCACGACAGCATCGTGTCCAGCGGCCTGCCCGCCGCGTCCTTGCCCGCGTCGCTGACCCACCCGCTGGTCAGGAAGACGGTCGCGGGGAAGTCGTAGCGCTCGAGCAGGGGCAGCGCCTCGCTGTGGAAGTCGGCGTACCCGTCGTCGAAGGTCACCACCACCGGCCGCTCCGGGATGGAGCGGCCGTTGTTCTTGTGCAGCGAGGCGACCAGGTCGGCCACCGTCAGCGGCGTGAACCGGTTCTCCTTCAGGTAGGCCAGTTGCTCGGCGAAGGCAGAGGGCCGTACCGCCAGCGGCTTCGTCTCGGCGTTGGGCCGGTCGGAAACCGAGTGGTACATCAGGATCGGTACGCGGATCATGAACGCACCCGCTTCAGTCGAAGGGAACCGATGACGTAACCCCAGGTGGTCCAGGCGAGGCCGACGACGATCGCGCCGGCCCTGCCGAGACCGGACAGATCACCCCGCAGCGCCTCGCCGATCCCGCGCAACGCGCCCAGCGGCAGCGCCTTCATCGCGTGCGCCCGCTCGCTCGACAGCCCGTCGCCCGCCCCCACACTCTGGGTGACCAGCGCCTTGGACAGGCCCTCCGCGTAACACCGCGAGCGGAAGTAGGCGAAGGTGGCGCGGGCGGCCGGCACCTTGTGGCCGATCACCGCGGCGGGTTCGAACAGCATCCCCGAACCGGGCATCCGTTGCGAGAGCCGGATGCAGAACTCGGTCTCCTCACAGCCCAGCGGGCGTGGCTTGCGCCCCTGCACGCTGCGGCCGATGCCGGTGTGGAACCCACCGACCTCCTGCACGGCCCCCCTGCGGAAGGCCGCGTTGCCGCCCATGACGTTGCGGATCCGCGCCCGCTGCGTGGGCATGCCGCGATAGCTGCAGCCCACGGTCCAGTCGAACTCGTAGGGATACCAGCCGGGCCGGTGCCCGGTGCCCCACAGCGGCCTGGTCAGCCCGCCCACCCCCACGATGGTCGGGTCCTGGAAGCCCTCCTCCAGCGCTTCCAGCCAACCAGGCTCCGCGACGGCGTCGTCGTCCAGGTATGCCACGATGTCGCCGGAGGCGGTCGCCGCGCCGGTGTTCTTGCCACCGGACAGCCCCTTCTCCTGAGCGTTCTCCACCACGACGACGCCGGGGTACTCCTTCTTCAGCCTCAGATGGAGGTCCGGGTTGTAGTCGACGACCAGGATGATCTCGTGCGGCCGGCGGCTCTGGTTCTCGACCGACTCGACGGCTGCTCGGATGTCCTCCCAGCGTTCCTCGGTGTAGACGCAGATGACGACACTGCTTCTCATGGCTACGCGGCGCCCTGGTCCGCCGCGCGGGAGGTGGTGGCCGGCTCGTGCACCACGGGAGCCGGGTTGCTCCGCCACTCGCGGATGATGGTCTTCAACACCCGGATGCCGTCGCGGACGGCATGCAGGTTGCTCTCGCCGTGGATGCGGCAGCGCTCGTGGCTGGGCACCTCGTGAACCTTTAGCCCGGCCTTGGCGGCGCGGACGTTCATCAGGGTCTCGATCTCGAAGCCGTCGCAGTCGAGGTTGAGCACGTCCAGGTGGCGGGCCCAGAAGGCGTTGTAGCCGTAGCACAGGTCGCTGTAGCTGGTGCCGTACATCCTGTTGACCAGCGCGGTCAGCGTCTTGTTGCCGAACTTGCGGATGAACGTCAGGTCGTCGCTGCCGCCGCCGGACGCGTAGCGCGAGCCCTTGACGAAGTCGGCCCCGGTGACCAGCGCGCCCACGAACTGGATGATCTCGCGGCCGTCCGTGGACCCGTCGGCGTCGATCATCACGATGATGTCGCCGGTGCAGGCGGCGAATCCGGCCGAGAGCGCGTTCCCCTTGCCCTTGCCGGTCTGGTGGACCACGCGGATGTTGGGGCGCAGCTTCCTGGCCACGGCGACGGTGTCGTCCACCGAGTTGCCGTCCACCAGGACGATCTCGTCGATCCACTGCGGCAGCGTCGCGAAGACGTGCGGAAGGTTCTCCGCCTCGTTCATGGCCGGTACGACGACGCTGACAGTCGGGGAGATCGCCATGTTGGGGGTGATGGGGGTGAACCGCTCGATGGGCGGCACCGCCCTCAAGGGCGGCTTGTTGTTGTAGTGCTTGGCGACTTCGGGACTCATGATGACGGATGTCCTTCCGGGCGGTCTGTCGTCAGGGGCGACTGGCGGACGGACCCGGGGCCATAGACGATCGAAACGATCGGGGGAAATGGCGAATGCGATGAGGGATGCATGCGAGGGTCCTGGCGAATGGGGTGCGATGACGGGAGCGGTCTAACCCACTCCCCATGGTTCCTTGACGACCGGAGTGCCTGATTGGTTCTGCGCGGGGGAGCGCATACGGCCGAACCCCTTCAGCACACGGTCAGCAAGCCTGTACAAATGCGGGCGATCCGTAACGATCGTTCGTGCTTTGTTGACCGGGGTACGGCCGATCCAGTGGACGGCGGCCGCGGGGGAGGGACGCGAGACGCGGCCTTCCGCGACGAAGAGGTCACCGCTCTTCAGCCAGCTCTTGTACTCGCGCCCACCCTTGCCCATGTCGACCTGCCGCAGCCCTGAGCCGGCGGCGTGCTCGGCCATGTGCAGGTGGTGCATGATGCCGGGGGAGTAGCGCGCGAACTCGGTGTCGTAGGCGGGAAACCAGCCCACCAGGGTCGTCGCGGTACGGAGGCCGAAGTGCCCGGCGACGGGCCTGTCTCCGGCGTAGACCATGGTCAGGACACCCGCGAAACTCTCGGACTTCTCGGCGTGCATCTCGTCGAGCAACTGGACGATCCACGGCTGGGCGAAGCGGTCGACGCGGCCCGTCCTGCGGTACTGGTCGGACTTCCAGTTGGTGAGCGTGCGGAGCGTGCCGAGGTCGGACGAGTCCCACTCGAAGCGGATCTCGCCCTGCTCGCGGCCGAGCTTGCGCTCCTTGTAGCGGACGGTCTTGAGGTTCTTCGGCGAGTTGGCCTTCACCTGCTCGATGTAGGCCTCGAAACCCACGCTGAGGTCCATCACCGGCGCCGGTCGCACGTCGGACTCGTACGCCGCGAACGTCGGCTGGCCGGGGACCAGATGGTCGAAGTCGAAGACCGAGAGCTTGCAGGCGCGCAGCAGGGTACGGACATCCAGGTCGAGCCCGGGAACCGAGATCAGTCCGTGGCAGGTGGTCAGGAAGCCGCCGAGCGGCTTGCCGATCCCGAAGCTGTGCCGTTCGTAGGGGAAGAATCCCACGATCTTGCCGTCGTCCTGGATGACCGCGACGCGGACGTAGTCACGCAGGCGCCCCATGGCGAGCGCGAACTCCACGGAGAGGAAGGGGTTGTCCAGCGACGGGTCCGCTACCTGTAACTCCCGCCATCGTGAGATCTCGGACTCCCCGAGGTCTCCCGGGCGAACGATGACGATGTTCACCTTGACCTGACCCCCTGTTCGGTCTGCAAGCTCCCGCTCCCCCGATACAACACACGTAGTACGTATATGAAACCGCCGAGCACCGCGATCGTCGCAACTCCGGCACGAGGCGACCACGCGTCAAAAGTGAGCATGGCAGCGGCCAAGAGAACGTTCACAACCAGGCTTGCCGCTGCCCCCACTGATAGTGCCGCAAGAGGGTCACGATCACGCAACAGTCCTACCACTGCGATGCCTGGGACCGCCAACAGGAACAGGGGGGTGAGAACCAGGCGTAACGGGGTGTCGATGTCCACCAAGGCGATCACGGCCCCCGCGACACATGCGAAGGTGAGCGCCCATTTGAGCACTCTGCGGTTGATCGACATCTCCGAAACTCCCGGTTGGTAATGACGTGACTGATCGCGCCTTCATGTGATCAATCACTCAGCATGGACGTCAATGCCGACGCTCGGCACCAGTCCATGGTTTACCGGATTCCTGGGAGAAGTCTCGGTGTTAGGTAAAACGAGATGCGGGAATCAGCCGATCTCCCCCTCGGAGCTCGCCCCGGTGGAGGGGGTCGGGGTCGGGTCGGGGGCCGGGTCCGGGGGAGGCGCGGAGGCGTCCGCCTCCGGGTTCTCCCAGGAAATCGCGCATCCGGTGTTGCCCCCGGCGGACCTGAACGCGACCCGTCCCGCGCCGCTCTCCGAGGGATCCCTGGCTGTGACCCAGATCACGGCCCTCGCCCCCGCCTTCAGCCGCCCCCGGGCGGGATGCACGTCGAGCCCGCCGGAGGTGGTCGCCGACCAGGAGAGCGTGGCGTTGCGGGCCGCGAGCTGAATCTGCCCGGCGCCCTCTCCGATGTCCGACGGGCACGAGACGGTCAGCCGCCCGGCCGCGGGAGGCGGGGTGGTGGCGCGGGTGGCGCGGGACGGTCCCGCCGAGGACCTGCGGGTCGGCGCCGGACGCGCCGCGGTGGGGGTGGGGGCGGGCATCCCGGTCTCCTGGGTCCTTCGCGGAGTGGGGGTCGGCGCGCTCTCCGTCTCCGGGTCCGCTGTCTCCGACTCCTCCGGCGGCAGGTCGGGCGTCGGCTCCGGGCCGGGCTCCAGCGTGATCAGCGCGGGCTCCGTACCCGGTGCGGCCTGGGCGTTCCCCAACGCCCCGCCGGCCAGGTCCTGCCCGCCCACCACGACCACCGCCCCGGTGGCCGCCAGCACGCACACCGCCGCCAGCAGCAGCACGGGCCCCCTGCGCCTCCGCTGCCTCCGCCGCTGCGCCGGCAGTACCTCCGTACGCCGCCCCTCACCATCCGGCGGCGTTGCCGCGCGCCGGGACCGGGCGCCCGCGGCGTTCCCCGTGGGAGACGCCGCCTGCCCGGTCCCACGGCTCCCCTCGTCGCGCGCCCGCCTGCCGGCCGGGTCCTTCCTCCCCGCCCGCCGGCGGCCCGGTGGCCGCTGCCCCTCCGCTGGGAAACCGGTCCTGTCGAAGTGGTCGCCCCGGGCGACGATGGAGGCGCGCTCCTCGCTCAGTTCCGGGTTCAGGCAGGTCTCGATCACCCGGCGGCGTAGCGAGAGCGGCGGGTAGGCCAACGGCACCAGGTCCAGCAGCCGCCCGGCCGAGACATGCCGGTCCCTGCGCTCCACGCATACCTCGCAGCGGCCGATGTGGGCCGACAGCCGCCTGCGCAGGATCGTGGTGAGGGGACCCTCCCACGAGTCGACCATCGCCGACAGGTCGGGGCAGTGCGCCCGGCCGACCTTGGCGAGCACCACGGCGGCCGCCGCGTTCTCCAGGTGGTCGCGGGCCCGGCAGAGCCTCGCCGTCACCTGCCTGGAGGTCAGTCCGAGCACCGCGCCGACCTCGCCGCCGCCGAGGTCGTGACGGAGCGAAAGCTCCAGCACCTCGCGTTCCTGCCCGCCCAGCTCCGCCATCGCCTCGTGGACCAGGGCGGCCAGCTCCCGCTCGCCCGGGTCGTCGTGGACGTCGGGAGGCGGTGCCGTCCCCCGTGGGCCGCCGCGCTGCTCCGCACCCGTGCATCGGACCCGTACGAGGGCGTACAGCCACGCGCGCAGGCGGCCGGGGTCGCGCAGGCGGTCCACGTGGCCCTGGGCCGTAACCAGGGCGTCGTGTACGGCGCCTGCGGCGTGCTCGCGGTCGCCCAGCAGCGAGTGGGCATAGTCGTGGAGACGCTCGGCATAGGAGTCGTAGAGGCTCGCGGGCGCCGTCGTGTCGGCGCGCCGCAGTGTCTCAACGAGTTGTTGATCGTCGGTTCGGCCGACGGTCGGCCATCCGGGCACGGACATTCCTCCCCGCGGGACGGGCTCGCTCACGGGCTTCACCACTCGCCCGTTCCAGGCCCCACACGCGTAGGACGTCACCTCCCCGCAACCGGTTGACCAGATGGGTCAATATCATGCCGACCTGGTATGACCTGGGGAAATTGGTACGGCTGGTGCCAATGTGACACCAGCCGTACGCGATGGAGGGTCAGCAGTTGGGGGCGCAGAGCCGGCGCTTCATGCCCTCCAGGAAGAACTTCCTGACCTCCAGGACGTCCTTGGCGATGTACGCGTCACCGCCGGTCGCCTTGGCCAGGGCGTCCATCTGGCGCTTGCCCTTGGGGGCGTCGGGGCCGAACGCGATGATCAGGACGCTGACCGGCTTCTCCGGGTTGAACTGCTCCCTCAGCCGCTTCAGGATCTGCTGGTTGCTGATCCCCCCGTCCGGGTCGTCGTTGCCCGCCCCGTCGGTGAGGATCAGCACCGTGTTGATCTTGTCGCTCTGGTATTCGTCGGTCATCTGCTGGTAGGCGGCGGCGAGGGTGTCGTTGAGCCCGGTGTCGCCGGTCGCCTTGGCCTGGGCGCCGATCAGCTTCTGGTTGATCACGTCCCTGCGCAACACGCCGTTCATGTCCTCGGTGAGCGGGCCGACCGGGACCGTCTCGCGGTAGTCGACCCCCTGGCCGTCGAGGTGCGTGGAGAACTCCCACAGTCCCAGCTCGCTCTTGGCGGGAAAGAGCTTCATGCCCTCGACGGCGATCCTGCTGATCGCCTGCATCCGGGTCATGCCGGTGCCCGGCACCGGCAGGGCCATGGTTCCCGAGACGTCCAGCAGGGTGACCAGCCTGGTGCCCAGCTTGATCCGGGACCAGGTCTGCGACATCCTTGCGACGGTCTTGCCGTCGGGTGGCTCGATCGCCTGCGGCGCCTTGGCCTGGAAGCCGGCGGAGCCGGAGATCGCCTTTCCGCCCTTGCCGTCCGGGGTGCGGAAGCCCTGATCCTGCAGGGTCTTCCTGGAGGGCTCGCTGGCGAGTTCCTTCTGGAACGCCTCGGCGGCCTTGCGCACGGCGGCGTCCTTGGCGGTGATCACCACCGGGTAGTCGAGGTTGATGGTCCCCTCGGCCGGATAGAGCGGCACGGCGGGAACCTCGGGCTTCTTGACCTTGTTGAACGCCCAGACACCCTGCTCCGAGGCGATGCCCAGCGGGGCCTTGCTGCCCTTGACACCGAGGCTGGACAGCAGCGCGTCCTGGTCGCGGACCGTCGAGGTCGATCCCGACAGGTTCTTGAGCGCGCCGACCAGCTGCTCCTCGCCCGCGCCCGAGGCCGTGGCCACTCCGGCGGCGGCCAGGAGCGCGCCGAGCCCGGCGGCGTTGAGCGAGGGGTCCAGCACCAGCACGCGCACCTTGCGGCCGGGACCGTCGACGTTGGCCACGTTGGCGGCGCTGATCATGCCGCCCCAGCTGGCCTCGCCGAAGCTCTTCTTCAGGTTCGGTATCACCGAACCCGAGGCCACCATGACGATGGGGGAGTGCGCGATGGACGCGCCCGCCTCCGGCGCATCCTGGTTCCTCGCCCGCAGGTTCGCCACCCACAGCCCCGAGTCCGGAATCCACAGGTCCATCGGGGCGGCCTTGCCGCCGACCCCGCCCAGGGAGGAGGCCACGGTCGCCGAGGCGCCCTTGGTCACCGCGACGGTGGTGCACCTGCCCTCGACCTCGTGGGCCGCCTTGTTGAAGCGCTCGGCGATCTGGGACAGGGCGGGCTGGATGTCCGGCGAGGCGGTGATCCGCAGCGGCAGTGCGTCACCCGCGCACCCGCGGTCGCGGTTGATGACCACGAACGCGGCCACACCGAGCAGCACCGCGAGGGCGACGGAACCGGCCAGCGGGACCAGCACCTTGCCGCGTCCCCCACGCCTCCGCCTGGGCTGCGCCTCCCTGTAGGAGCTGTAGCCGTCCTCGAGTTCATCCGTACGGTGACGTCCCACGGTTCCCTCTTCGATGTCGATGTCAGGAAGCTAGCGGGTCACCCTATCGGGAGGTTGTCCGCAATATTCACGGAACTGTACTTGGAACGGTTACTGTGGCAAAACACCCCTTTTGGTGCTGTTATCACCATATGTGTTTACAGTGGCACCCTGCGCTCCGGTGGCCGCCGGTGCCGGGAGTGCTCGTCCGCCGGTGGGGGAGGCGCGTGGTCAGTGCCGGCAGGAGTGCCCGTGCCATGCCCTGAGTCCCTCCCGCACCGCCACCGCCGCCAGCAGTACCGCCATGGCGGGATCCACCCACCACCACCCGGCGGCGTTCAGTGCCAGTCCGGCCAGCACCCCGGTGGCGAGTAGCGCGCACATCAGGTTCTGCGTCCCCTCGCCGGCGGTCGCCGCCGAGCGCAACCGGATGGCCAGCCGCCGCTTGGCCACCCCCAGAAACGGCATGCCGATCGCGCTGGTCGCCGTCACAGCGATTCCGAGCAGGCTCGGCAGGGGCCGGTGGCCCGCGTCCAGGTCGTGCGCCACATGCAGCACCAGGTAGGGGGCCAGCAGCCAGAAGCTGACCGCCACCGCCTTGCGTGCCCGCTCCTCGGCGTGTGCGGAACCGGTCCTCGAACCGGTGAACCGCCAGACCACGATCAGGCTGGCCGCCGCCTCCACCAGAGCCGACGTGCCCCAGCCGATGAGGGCGACGGAGTGCGCTTCCAGCCCCGCGGCGATGCCGAGCACGCTCTCCGCGCCCAGCCAGAGGAGGGTGGCCGCGGAGAGCAGGCGGGCCCTGCGGGCGTCGCGCAGCCACTCGACGCTGGGCGTCAGCACAATCTGGTCGGTCACGACAACCCCCGAATCCCCGATCAACGGCGTTCGGTAATCTAGTCGTCACAGAGTGTTGGAATGCCGGGAAGCGGCAAAGCTCCCCGCAGTGCCGTCTCCGCCGCTCCCCAGGGAGACGGTCTCTCGCCTCCCTGGGCCAAGCCCCGCCCGTACGGCGGCGTGCCCGCGCGCTGTGTTCGTGTCACAGGATGGACCTGCCCAAGTGGATCGTCGGAGGGAAACCCGTGCCGTTCACGCCCAGTCATGTGGCCGCGGTGCTGCCGCTGATCTCCTCGGAGCGGATGCGCCGCCTGCTCGATCCCTGGGCGCTCGCCCTGGGGGCCATGGTGCCCGATCTGCCGATCTTCTTCCCGTTCCTGCCCGACTACATGATCTGGCACTCCTACGAGGGCGTCCTCACGATCGACCCGTTCGCCGTCGTCGTGCTGCTGGCGGTCTTCCATCTGGTGCTTCGCGACCCGCTGACCGCGCTCCTGCCCCCAGGTCTCGCCGGACGCGCCGCGGCCCTGACCCCCGGCATGTACGGGGTGCGGCGGCTGCCCGCCGTGATCGCCGGAGGCGCGGTGGGCGCCCTCACCCACAAGCTCTGGGACTCCTTCACCCACTCCTACAGCTCCGCCATGTGGGGCTGGAGCTGGCTGGACACCCGGGTGGCGGACGTGCTTCCGCTGTTCCGCCTGCTGCAGTACACCTCCACGGTGGTCGGCCTGGCGGTCGTGCTCTGGTGGGCCTGGCGCGGCCTGTCCAGGATGGAGCCCCGGCCGGTCCCCGAGCGGCTGATCATCCCCGCCCGCGGGCGGATGGCCGTGTTCCTGGCCACCGCCCTGTCCATCCTGCTGGGCGCGATCGCCTGGCCCATCGCCTTCCCGCCACGTGGCATGGCCGAACTCGTGACGAGGCTGGGCGCGGGAGTGGTCGTCGGCTGCTCCGCCATGCTCCTCGTCCACGCGCTGATATGGCAGCTCAGGCGGGTCATGGCAGTATTCGAGGGTGCCTGAAGCCATCGACCCCCACCTGGCCGACCAGTTGGCCGACTACGCCGATCTGCGTGACGTCGAGCTGCGCAAGAGCCTGGAGGCCGAGCACGGCCTCTTCATAGCCGAGGGGGAGAAGGTCATCCGACGCGCCGTCGCGGCGGGCTACCCCGTGCGCTCCGTGCTGCTCACCCCCCGCTGGGCCGAGCCCCTCGCCGACCTCCTCGACCCCCTCGAAGGCCGGGTCCACATCGTGGACGACGCCGTCATGGAGGGTGTCACCGGCTTCCAGGTTCACCGAGGCGCCCTCGCCGCGATGGACCGTCTCCCCCTGCCGGCTACCGGAGAGGTCCTGTCCGGCCGCGCCTCCTCCCCGGAGAGAGGGGCCCCGGAGCGGGGCGCCGGTCGTGATCCCGGACGGTTACCCGGCGCCCGGCCCCGGCGCATCCTGGTCCTGGAGGACCTGGTCGACCACGGGAACGTCGGCGCGATCTTCCGGTGTGCCGCCGCCCTCGGGGTCGACGCGATCGTCCTCTCGCCGCGTTGCGCCGACCCTCTCTACCGGCGAGCGGTCAAGGTGTCGATGGGCGCGGTTTTCGCGATCCCCTACGCCCGCATGGACAACTGGTACGAAGGACTGGAGGAGATCCGAGCGGCGGGATACCGGATGCTGGCGTTGACCCCGGATCAGGGCGCCACACCCATGGACACCGCCGAGATGAGTGACCGGGTGGCGTTGCTGCTCGGGTCGGAGGGGGACGGGCTGTCCTCGCGCTGGTTGCGGGAGGCCGACGAGCGGGTGTGCATCCCGATGAGCCCCACCGCGATGGCCGCGGGCGTGGACTCGCTCAACGTGGTGGCCGCCGCCGCGATCGCGTGCCACGGGTTGATGCGCGGTGCCTCCACGGGAGAGGCGCGAAGGTAGTGGAAGCCGCCCCGCACCGCCGATCCGGCCGGAGGTCGCCCGCGCGGCGGTCGCGGCTCAGCCTCCCGCCCCGGGAGCCGCCCACGGTGTGGGCAGCGCCGTAGGAGGGGGCGGCGGGGTGTCGTAGGTTTCCTCGGTGACCGAGGAGACCTCCTGGATGATGATGGTGTTGCTGGTGTTGTGCACCTTGAAGGAGTCATCGAGGGGGTTGCCCCCCTTGCAGGTCATGATGAGGAACCCGGGCTTGGAGAAGGTGTACGCGTAATGGACCGCCAGGAGCGTCCAGTCCTCGTCCGTGTAACCGGCCGCGAAGGAGGCACCCGGATCGGCGTGGGGCTGGGCGGTGAGGATGGTGCACTCGGCGAAGTAGATCTTTCGGGTCTGGGTGACCTCGGCCGCGAACTTCAGCTGGGCGTCGATCACATACGATCCCGCGGCCATCGGGAGCCAGAGCACGTTCGTATCGCGATAGTTTTTGAGCTCCGGTCCACTGGTGATGTTCAGGTATCTCGTCCGCCCGCCGAGTGCGGGGCCTGGGGCGCCCTGGGGGCCGGTCGGTCCCTGCCGGCTCCAGGTGAGCGGCTGTTCCCCCGTCAGGCACGAGCCCGAGGGCAGGGGGCTGGGCGTGGCCGAACCCACCGTCTCCGGGCCCGAGGCGCTCTGCACGGGGATCCTGACGGAGCCCCTGGCGTTGACGCAGGCGGTGATCGTCGCGTCGTCGCCGGCCACGTTGGCGATCGCCATCCCCGAACCGCCGACGAGCAACCCGGCCAGCACGCCGACCGCCAGCGTGCTCTTTTTCCCGCTCATGGTTCTCCCGTTCAGGCGACACCACGTCGCCGCTGGCAGGAACCTTGCAAGACAGGCTTGGTGTTCTCTTGGAAACGACCACATCCGATGAGTCCCACCGCGATGGCCGCGGGCGTGGACTCGCTCAACGTGGTGGCCGCCGCCGCGATCGCGTGCCACGGGTTGATGCGCGGTGCCTCCGCGGGAGAGGCGCGAAGGTAGTGGAAGCCGGACCTCACCGTGCGGGCTCGGCGGTCCCCGGTCATAGCCAGGGGTCTTCCTCGCCAGGCTCACGGAAAGAAGCCGCGGGCTCGGTTTTCTCGGGGGTGGAAAGCCGGAGCCCAGGCGACGGTGCCGCTCGGCCGGACAGGTCGAGGTCACGCGCGTTCGACGATCACGACTCCGCCGCGGGCGCCGCACCGGGCGCGACGTTATCCGCCTCAACGGTGGCCGGTGCCGCGGGGCGGCGCGCGTCCACCTCGATTTCGCTCTGCAGCGAGGGGCCGGGTACGTACACGGTGGCCGGCCAGGGCACCGGCCCGTCGGGATCGGTGTCCACGACCGGCGTGGTGAAGGCGTCGCTGACCGCCATGGCGGCCTCGACCTCCGCCTTGAACCTGCGGCGGAAGAACGGATCACCGGCGAGTTCGGGTCGTACCACCTTCACCGCCACGGACCTCCCGCCGGCCGAGGTGGCGAGGTAGACCCGGCCCATGCCCCCTTCTCCCAGCATCCGGACGATTCTGAATGGTCCGATGGCCGCGGTCTCGTCATCCCTGAGAAAGGTCATTGCCGGATATTGCCGATACGCATGCGTTTCGTCAGGTCGATGATGCTCCAGGGGCGGCCAGGCAGGTGCGGTTCGTACCGCCTGATCACAGCTCGGGCAGCGTCTGCTCGCTCGCCCAGTCCAGGAGCCGCGTCGCGGTCTGGAAGCGCCGGTCGGCGCTGGACTCGCCGAGGATGACGCCGATGAGGCGGTGGCCGTCGCGGTCGGCGGCGAACGACAGGCAGTATCCGGCGGCGCTGGTGTAGCCGGTCTTGAGGCCCAGGACCCCGGGCGTCTTGCCGAGCAGCTTGTTGGAGTTGGTCCAGGAGTGCGCCCGATGGACCTTGGACTTGGCCACCACGTGGCGCCTGCTGGAGGCGATGGTCCGCAGCACCGGGTCGCGCAGCGCGATGTCGGCCAGCTTCGCCTGGTCCAGGGCCGTGGAATGGCCGGGGGCGGGCCTCGGCAGGCCGTCGGCGCTGGCGTAGGTGGTGTCGACCAGGCCCATGGAGCGGGCGGTGGCGTTCATCTTCGCCACGAACCTCGCGTTGCCCGGCCCGTAGACACGGGCCAGGGCGTGGGAGGCGTCCGCGGCCGAGGGGAGCATGACCGCGTAAAGCAGGTCCCTGACGGTCAACCGCTCCCCGGCGCGCAGGGAGGCGTGGGTCGCGCCGTTCGAGGCCGCGTGCCGCACATCCGCCGCCTGGATCGTGACGGTGTCGTCCAGCCTCGCCTCCCTGAGCACGACGTACGCCGTCATGACCTTGGTCAGGCTGGCCACCGGCATCCGCTTGCCGGCCTGCTTGCTCAGGTGGACCGCTCCGGTGCCCGTGTCGTACAGGTACGCGGCCCGTCCCGGCACCGAGGGCACGGAGGCACGCCCTTGCCAGGCGGGCGCGGTGCCTCCGGTGATCAGGGCGGATATCGAGGGGCCGGTGGCCAGGGCCGGCGTCGGAGACGCGGTGACCAGGGTGGCCGTGGCGACCAGCGCCGCGCGGGTGATGAGGCGGATTCCCCCGTGATGCATGCGAGCCATGCTGGCAGAGGCCACCGTCGATATGCGGAAGTTGGCTGTTTGGCTATGGAAAAGTTGACATCGGCGTCGGGTGGGCGAGACCGGGAGAGGCGGCTCTCGGGTGCCGGCGCGTCAAACGGCCCGGGGGAGAATCAGGGAGCGGCGACCTGGCTGTCCGCCTCGCTGCGGGCGACTCGGCGCCGGCGTCGGCGGACGAACCAGGCGATCACCGCGACCGCCGCCACCGCCACCAGGCCCGCCAGGAGCGGCGACCGCACGACCAGCTCCAGCCAGCCCCAGATCACCGAGTACAGGCCGAAGGACGTCACCGGCACCCAGGTCAGGCAGCCGAGCGCGCTGGCCACGACGTACCAGGGATAGGAGATCCGCAGCACCCCGGCCACCCAGGGCAGCGTGTGGCGCAGCCCGGGCACCCAGAAGCAGGCGTAGACGGCGAGCGCGCCCCACTTCCTGACGACCTTCTCGACCCGCAGGATGTTCTCCTGGCCGATCTTGGTGCCCAGCCGGGAGGTGTAGAGCCTGGAGCCCAGGACGTGGCCGACCCAGTAGTAGACCTGGAACGCGCCGAACAGGGCCACGCCGCCGACGATCACCCAGAGCCACAGGGGCATGCCCAGGAAGGACGCGGAAGTCGGGTCAGGGATACCCGCCACAACAGATCGCACTCTGAACGTCACCGCCACGGTTGTTCCGCCTGCTTGACTCGATATTAGGGCAGGCTTACCTCATCCGTTATGGCGGAGCCCCCTCAGGCACACAGACTGCAAGCGGACGTCAACTCCAGAGCAACCACCCTGGCATACACCTGGGAGTAACAAAGGAAGGTGTCTGTGATGGGTTCGCGTAGCAGTATGGCGCCGGTGGTGGCGAGTGGAACCGCGAGTGTCGCCAAGCTGCTCGTCGCCACCCTTGCCTTTACCGGAGCCTACCTGGGGGTGGAGACCGCGTACGGCACCGGTGCCCGCACCCCGGCCGGTACGGAGAGCACGGCCGGTACGGCGACGCGGGCACCGGTGCGGACCGTGGTGCTCTCCTCGCAGTCGGTGCCGGCCACCACGGAGCAGGCCCCGGTGGCCGGTGAGGTCACCGTCAGCGAGCTCGACGCGTTCGGTCCCTGCGACAGGCCCTACCAGGTCCAGGGCGTGGTCGGCAACGACGACCCCCGGGCCGCCGTCTCCTACGGCTGGCGCCTGGAGCGCTGGAGCTCGAAGACCCACCGCTGGTACGCCTACCTGGGCACCAGCTCCGGCTTCACCGGCGAGACGCAGACCGTCGAGTGGCAGCCCAGGATCGTCAACAACCCCGGCTGGTACCGCGTCGTGCTCTCGGTCTCCGGCGACGCCCCGCTGCGCAGCGAGAAGTTCAGGGTCGCCTGCTGAGTCGTGTCAGCCGCCGAGGGAGCGCCGCGCCGCCTCCACCCACCGGCTCACGCCGACCCGCTCGGCCACCGCGAGGGCGTTCTCGTAGTGCGGCCGCACCGCGTCGGTGAAGCCCAGCCGCAGCGCCAGGTCGCCCAGGGTCAGGGCGACCGGCCAGAGTGCCACCACGCCGGTGCCGGCGCCCGCGATCCGGTCGGCGAACGGCTTCAGCGTGTCGTACGCCTCGATCATCCGCTCCCGGTCGTCCAGCAGCATGCCCGCCAGGGCCCGCCAGATCATCGCCAGCTCGTAGAGGAAGTCCGGGCGCACCGGCGTCTTCACCGCGATGACGGCCCTCGCGTCGCGATGGTGGCCCGCGGAGGCGAGGGCCACCGCGTAGGCGTCGAGTGTCCATTTGGCCCCGCGCTGGTGCGCCTCGGCCAGCGGCTCGACCATCTCGGCGGCCTGCCCGTTGACCAGGTTCAGGCAGAACGTGGTGATCAGCGGCAGGTCCTGGCGGCCCTCCAGCATGCCGGCCCTGGCGGTCAGCCGGGCGGCGTCGCGGTAGGCGCGCTCCGCCCCGGCGAAGTCACCGGCGATCATCAGGCGCTGCCCGGCGTACCAGGCGACCACGGCGGCCGGCGCGGGCAGGCCGTACTGCCTGGCCAGCTTCTCGGTGGCGGCCACGTGCGCGTCGGCCTCGGCGAACGCGCCCGAGGCGGCCGCGCACTCCATCAGCACGAGGTGGGCCAGTGCCTGCACCGAGATCTGCCCGGTCGCCCTGCCGACCTCCAGCAGTTCCCTGCCGATGACCTCGCGCTCGCCCACCGGCGTGATGCCGTACGACTGGCGCAGCCGCCCGCTCAGCGCGGTCGCGAGCAGGGCGGGGTCGCCGGATCGCCTGGCCAGTTCCTCGGCCTCCAGCGAGGCCTGCTCGCCCCGGGGAGTGGCCGACCCCTCCAACTCCAGGGCGAGCGTGGCCAGCAGGCTCGCCCGCAGCGACTGCTCACCGGCGGGCAACTCGACCAGCGCCTGCTCGGCGACGTCGACGATCTCCCAGGCGGTACGGGTGAAGTCGCGGGCCATGCCCTTGTGCGGCACCGCCAGCGAGGCGGCCACCCGGGCGGTGAGCTCCAGGTTGCCCAGCGGCAGCGCGGCGTCCATCGCCTCACGCCGCCGCCTGCGGGCCGCGGCCATGTCGCCGCAGAGCGCCAATGCCTTGATCAGCCGCAGGGTCAGCAGCAGACGCTCCCTGGTGCTGTCGGGGGTGTGGGTGATGCCCGACCTGTCGAAGGCGGCGATGGCCTGCTCCCACAGGGTGGCGGCCTCGCGGTGGGCGAAACGGCGCTCGGCCTGCTCGGCGGCGAGCTGGGCGTAGTGCACCGCCTTGATGGCGGTCTCGCTGGTGCCCGCCGAGTCGTAGTGGTGGGCCAGCGCGGCCACGTCACCGGGATTCCTGCGCTCGATCACCGCGGCCACCGCGGCGTGCATCCGGGAGCGGCGCAGGCGGGAGGCGTCGGAGTAGAGCGTGTCGCGGACCAGGTCGTGATCGAATCGGAGCATGCCGGGGCCCGGCTCGGTGACCAGCCCGGCGAGCAGCGCCGCCTCCACCGCGTCGACCACGGCGTCCTCGTCGCCGGAGACGTCGACCAGCACGTCCACGTCGACATCGCGGCCGATCACCGCGGCCTGCAGCAGGATCTGCTGGGCGGCCGCGGGCAGCCGGGAGATCCGCCTGCGCAGCACGTCACGGACGCCCGACGGCACCCCGGAGATCACTTCGGCGGCCGTCGCGCGGTCGCTCACCGCTTCGGCGTCAAGCAGGCGCACCGTCTCGCGGACGAAGAAGGGGTTGCCGCCGGTGCGCTCGACGATGCTGTTGACCGCGTCCTCGTCGACCTCGCGCACGCAGGTCGCCCGGACCAGCTCGGCCACCGCCTTGGTGTCGAGTCCGGTGAGACCGACCCGGACGGGACCGAGCCTGGCCAGCGCGGCCAGCACGTCGGCCTGCTGGTCACTCAGCTCGCTGTCGCGGCAGGTCACCACCAGCAGCACCCGGCTGGTGGCCAGCAGGCTCGGCAGCGCGCGGAGCAGCGCCAGCGTCTGGTCGTCGGCCCAGTGCAGGTCCTCCAGGGTCAGCAGGATCGGCGTCTCCTTGGCGACGGCGGCGAGGTAGCCGCCCACCGCCCGGTGCAGCCGGAATCCGCCGGAGGCCTGGTCGTCGTCGGGCTCGGGGGCCGCGTCGTCCAGCAGCGGGGCCAGCAGCGCGGCGTACTCGCCCGGACCGGCCGCGCTCACCAGGGTGCGCAGGATCTCGACCCAGGCCCAGCCAGGGGGGGTGGCACTGCTGTCGGGGCAGGCCCCGGAGGAGATGCCCCACCCGTCGTCGGACAGCCGTCTGTTGAGCTGGCGGACCAGGGTGGTCTTGCCCGCGCCCGCGTCACCGCTGATGATCGCGACCGTGAAACGGCCGGTCCTGGCCGCGGCGGTGGTCAGCCTGCTCAGCTCCGCGTCGCGGCCGACGAACGGCTCGGGCTCCAGCGGGGGAAGCTCCACCTGGGCCACCGTGGGCCGGGGCGGCCAGGTGTCGGCGGTCACCTGCTGGCGCTGCCTGGCCGGCGGCGGGGCGGCGAGCTGCAGGCCCGGGTCCTGGGACAGGATGTCGGACTCCAGCTTGCGCAGCGCCGGGCCGGGGTCGATCCCGAGTTCCTCGGAGAGGATCGTGCGCGCCCTGCGCAGCGCCGCCAGCGCTTCGCCCTGCCGCCCGCAGCGGTACAGGCCCAGGGCCAGCAGCCGCCAGCCCTCCTCACGGAGCGGGTGCTCGGTGGTCAGCGCCTCCAGGTCGGGCACCGCCTCCGCGGGCATGCCCATCCGCAGGCCGCTGTCGGCGTACCGCTCACGGGCCACCAGACGCAGCTCGGCGAGCCGGTTGACCTCGGCCTCGGCCCACGGCTGGTCGGCGAAGTCGGAGTACGGGGTGCCGCGCCACAGACCCAGGGCCTTCTCCAGGCGGGGCCGCGCGGAGGCGGGGTCGTCGCCCTCCAGGTGCTCTCCGGCGGTGCGGACCAGCGTCTCGAAGCGGAGCGCGTCGACCTGCTCGGGGGCGGCGCGCAGCGCGTAGCCCGAGGCCACGGTCACCAGCAGCCGGTTGGGACCTCCGCGTGGCCGGCCGGGCTCCAGCACCCTGCGCAGCCGGGAGATGTAGACCTGAAGGCCCGACTGCGCGCCCTTGGCCGCGTCGTCGTCCCACAGGTCGTACAGCAGGGAGTCGACGGGAACGACCTGCCCGCGCGCGACGAGCAGGCGCGCCAGGACCGCACGTTGCCGGAGCCCGCCCAGGTCGAGCTGGTCCTCACCGGAATGCGCCTCGACCGGGCCGAGAACTCGGAACGCCACCATGTCAGCCGCCACGCTATGTGGGCCTTCCAATCGCACACAAGGTATTTCCCAATCTAGCGGCCGATCGACTCCTTTTCAGGGGCCGGTGTGGCGTTCTCACGCCGGCGCAGGAACGACCATGCGCCGAGCGCCAGTCCACCGAAGGGGATTTCGACAGTGTAGGTCCAGAACCCGAAAAGCAGTGCGGCGGCGGTGGCGGAGTCCAGCGGCGCACCGAAGAAGACCAGCGCGCCGATGGTTCCCGCCTCCATTATTCCCGTACCGCTGGGGGTCACCAAAGCCGTGGTCAGCACCCGGGACAGGGCGAAGGCGGCGATCGACTGGGCCAGACCCGGGTAGGCGCCGGTCGCGTGCAGGCAGACGACCAGGATCAGCCACTGGAAACCGAGGAAGAAGATCATGGCCAGGGTCAGCCCGGCCCAGCGGTTCCGCACGATCTCGGAGGTGTCGGCCCGCAGCTTGGCCAGCGCCTCGGAGGCGGTATGGCGGCCGGGGCGGATCCGAGGGGGGAGCAGGCGGGCGAGGGCATCGAGGACCCGGCCCAGGACGCCCGCGGCACGGTCCCAGTAGAGCGCGACGGTCACCACGGCGACCAGCACCAGGATGGACGTCGCACCCGCCCAGCCGGCACTGGTCACCGCGGGGCTGAGCGGCTGCCCGCTGAACAGCAGGGCCACGATTCCCACCGCGGGCAGCAGGAACCGGAACAGGGTGTTCCAGATGCCGCTGGTCAGCGTGGAGACCATGACGGCCCGGACGGAAAAGCCCCAGCCCTTGGTCATCGCGAACGTCATCGCCACCCCGGCCGCGCCGCCGAAGGGGAGCAGGTTGCTCACCGCGCTGCCGCCCGCGTTCAACGTCAGGGCCTGCAGGTGGGTCAGGCCGGGCAGGGAGGCGGTCAGCACGAACGTGTAGGCCAGCAGGCTGAGCAGCCAGACGCCGGCCATCAGCGCGACCTCTCCGGGACCCAGCCCGGCGAACTGGGCGCCGATCTGTGACCAGGAGACGTGCTTGCCCGTCATGGCCGCCACTATCTGGGGCAGGAAGATCACAAGTGTGGCGGCCAGCGCCAGCGACGCGACCGACAGCCCAACCTGGAGCAATCTGCTCTTCACGTAACACCCCCGCCCCAGTGTGCCGCTTCCGGACTCATCCTCGGGGAGGAATTTCGAACGGGTGCCTCAGGCGGGAGCCCAGGGGGACGTCCCGCCTGACGTACCACTCGGTGCCGAAGACCAGCCGGTAGAGGGGTTGGGGGATCTTGAGCATGACTCCGAGCGTGCGGGTGTCGGCGCCGGTGGCCTGGGAGGCGTGGGCGGCCATGCTCGCCCGCTTCTGACGGGCGAAGCGCCGCACGCCGACCCGGTGGGTGATCACCTCGCCGGGGGAGTAGGCCCGCTCGAAGGCACGGATGTCGAGCTGCGGGTAGAACCTCCGGACGAGCCGCAGCCCCCGCAGCAGGGGGTCACGGTTGACCGTGGCCTCCAGCACGATCGGGGTTTTCGCGATCTCGGCGGCCCGGCCGCCGACCCGGTGCACCTGGACGTGGTCGGGGTGGCCGTAGCCCCCCGCCGGATCGTAGGTCGTCAGCAGGTCGGCCTTCTCCTCGGTGAGGATGGCGGCCAGCCGCCGGGCGGCCTCCTCCGTGTCGGCGTCGATGAAGGCGTTGTCCGGCCTGTCGTCGGCGATCCCGCCGCCGGGAGCCAGCCCGGAGTCCCCGTAGCCGAGGTTCACCACCCGGGCGCAGCCGAGCGCGGCCGCCGACGCGTACAGCTCGGCCATCCGGGCGGCGCCCAGTGCCTCACCGGGTTCGAGGTCGGCCTGGCCTCGCTCACCCGAGGTCGCCACGACGAGCACCACCCGGTGTCCCTCGGCGGCGAGCATCGCCATGGTGCCCGCGGTCAGCAGGGCCTCGTCGTCGGGATGGGCATGAAAGAACACCGCTGTCTTGACGTTGCTGATCAGGCTGACTCCGTTCGCGAGGGCTGGATGTGCCCTCGGGGGCACGCAGGCATGATCTCACGCGGGTCTACGCTGGCATCGTGAGGATCCTCCACATCAGTGACTGTTACCTGCCGCGCCTGGGTGGGATCGAGGTGCAGGTCGCCGATCTGATCCGGATGCAGCGGGAGGCCGGTCACCATGTCGAGGTGGCGACCGCCACCCCGGGGGAGCCCCTTCCCGGAGTGCACAGGATCGTCGCGGGACTCCCCTTCGACCTGCCGGTCCACCCGTTCGGGGTGGGACACCTGCTCCGTCTGGTGAAAGCGCGGCGCCCCGAGGTGGTGCACGTGCACACCGGCGCGGTCTCGCCGTTCGCCTGGATGGGCGTGCGGGCGGCGACGCGGGCGGGGCTGCCCCTGGTCGTCACGGTGCACAGCATGTGGGACCCGGTCACCAGGGCGCTCTACCGAGGGCTGCGGCTGCTGTTCGGGTGGCACCGCTGGGGGCTGGTGGGCACCGCGGTGAGCGAGGCGGCCGCCCTGCCGATCCGCGCGGTGGCCGGTCCCGGCGTGCCGGTGCACGTGGTCTCCAACGGCCTGGACGTCTCCGGCTGGCGCGCCGCACCCCCTGCCGTGGAGTCCGTTTCTGTGGATTCCGTACGGTCCGACCCGGTGCATGTCGTCGCGGTGGGGCGGCTGGCGCCCCGCAAGCAGCCGATCCGGCTGCTGCGGCTCCTGCGGGAGGCCCGTGCCCTGGTGCCTCGGGAGACGCCGATGCGGGCCACGATCGTCGGGGACGGCCCGGCCCGATCGCGGATGGAGCGCTATCTGAGGGCCAACGGGATGACCGGCTGGGTCTCGCTTCCCGGCCGCTACAGCCGCGACCAGATCCGCGAGCTGCTCGCCGTGACGGACGTGTTCGTCGCTCCCGCGCCCCGCGAGTCCTTCGGGCTGGCGGCGCTGGAGGCCAGGTCGGCGGGGGTGCCGGTGGTGGCACGCGCGCAGAGCGGGGTGGCCGACTTCGTCCGGCAGGGCAAGGAGGGGTTGCTCGGGCGGAGCTTCGACGACCTGGTCGCGTCGGTGGCCAGGCTGGTGCGCGACCGTGAGCTGCGCCAGGCGATCGCGGCGAACAACCGGGAGACCGAGCCCGTCCGCAGTTCCTGGCCCACGGTGCTCGAAGGCTTCGAACGCTGCTACGAGCAGGCCCGCGCCCGCGGGGTCTGACGGGTCCGGCCCGGTGCGGGCGGGGGAGCACCCCGCCGTCGCCTCGGGCCGGCGCTTCCCCGCCCCGGGCCCGCGCGGGTGGGGACCGGGACGCGGGTGGGGCCGGGGCGGGGTGAAACGGGCGAGGCCCCTGCCGTGCGGTGGCAGGGGCCTCGGGAGATTTTGGAGATAGGAAGAGCACACCTCTGAACACCAGTCACAGAAAAAACCATATCGAATTCCACCGACAACAGGGAATACGACGGCA
>NZ_JBEXGU010000084.1:0-38890 GCF_040607515.1 Streptosporangium sp. NPDC005286
CACTGGTCTGCATGGCGACTACGCCACCAGACACGCGCTCGGCGAGCCCATTACCAGCGACAACGCATCAGAGATCACTAAGTACGGCTGGAGTACTAAGGACACCACCGCTACCTGCTGGGACTGGACGGCTTCCAGATCTGGGAACGTGACGACACCCCGATCAGGTGCGAGCCACGTCATGAGACCAGTGGGATCTTGAAAGGCGAACTCGGCGCTGTCGGCTCGGACCTTCGCCCCGCGGTGGAAGATGAGTTGCAGCCGATCACCCGGCCGGAGCCGGAAGGTCACCCGGTCCTCTCCGTCATAGCGGAAGCTTGGGGCGTTCCATTTCACATGCTCGGAAATGTCCGTGTTCGACGCTAAAATCGCCGATCTCAGCTGTTCAACACCCGCCTTCAACGGGTGATCGAGGGCCGTTATGAAGCGGTCAACCTCGCCAGATTTGTTTTGCACCTGCCGCTCCTCCCATACAACGCCAAAGAGCATAATGCCGCATGCAGCGACTGCTGACGGCAGCGCTGACAGCAACCAGGGACGATCCTGGCGCGTTCTATCTCGGAGATGTATGCGGGATGATTAAAGTCCGGAGAGGTGCTTCCGCCCTGGTCAGAGGCCCTGCCACTGCTTCGAACGCGGTCTTCTTGAAAACCGCTAGACCGGGTGACCGGTCTCGTGGGTTCAAACCCCAAGCTTTCAGCCTGCTGCTGTTTGGAGCGCGGTGCTCTTCACCAGGGCGTCGAGTGTCCGTCCCGCCTCTGCATCGATGTCCAAGCGAGTTGCAAGCAGTCATCGTAAGGCTGGATGTCACAGGGGCCGGTAGGCCTGTCGTGGGCCGTGTGGTCCCCGATCCCGCGTCCACGTGACAGGAATGGACATGACCGCGTCGGAGCACGAGTCGTATGTGCCCAGAAGGCTTTCCGACCCCGCAGACGATCCACCACGCGAAGAGCCGCAAGGCTGCCGCCGGATCCCCGCGATACTCATCACAGTCGTGATCGTTGTCCTGATCGCCCTGGTGGGGATCACCTTTTGGAAGAAGCCCGTAGCCAGTGGTGACAACCGGTCGGCCGCTCAGTGCGTGGACACGAGCTCACGTCAGGCTGACGGCACCCATCGGATCGTCGACCGCCGCAAGTGCGAGAGCGATGAGGCCCAACGCGGCCAGTACCGCTGGCAGAGCCAGGGCAAGACCTCCGACTCCGGCCGGGACCGCAGCGTGCTACGCCGAATCGGCGATTTCATCGGTTACCTGTTCGGCGGAGACGGTAAGCGCCGTTGAACCTCGTCGGTTCGTGACCGCCGCCGGAAGAGCCGCATCAAGGCTGTTCTGACAAGCGCGAACCTCAGGGAAATATGGCAGGTGCCAGGGCGTCCAAAGAGGCGGACAGCGGGTGGGAATGCCCTAGCAGAGTTTCCAGAGCGCCGCGGTGGCGTCGTCGTGGGCCTTGGCCCAAGGCCACCGGGAGCCGTCCGGATCGTCGTGCTCGGCCTCTCGCTCATCGCAGACGACCAGTGGCTCGGCCGTGTCGAGCACGTCCAGCACGAGGACGGAGTCGGCCAGGACGAGGTGGTCCAGCGCGCCGGCTGTCCGGCGGAGCATGACCACGGTGGCCGAGGGGGAATCGGGATGGATGAGGTCGCAGACGAAGTCGTGCAGGGAGGTCACCGTCTTGATGGCTTCGGCCAGGATCTCTGTCAGCGCCTTGTCGCCCTGGACCAGGGCGGTGATGAGGGCTCTGAGCGGCGAGGGACCGGCACACTGTGACGTTCCGGCCAGAGCACGCGGACGGGTGAGACCGCAGAGTCTCATCTGGTGTGGCCGGTAAATCTTTCCTGCCATTCGGGCAGGTCTGTCAGCCGGTTGCCACGCAGGTCGAGCTCGGTCAGGCCGGTGAGGTTCCCTAACGACTCGGGCAAGGTGGCCAGCTCGTTGTTGGCCAGGTCGAGTTTCGCGAGGGCGATAAGACCCGCCAACGACTCGGGTAAAGCAGCCAGCCGGTTATCGCGCAGGTCGAGCCGGAGCAGGGCCGTAAGGTTTCCCAGCGACTCGGGCAGGGCGGTCAGCCGGTTGCGGCGCAGGTTGAGTTCGGTCAGTGCGGTGAGGTTCCCCAGGGACTCGGGGAGGGCTGCCAGTTGATTGTTGTACAGGTTAAGCCGGGGGAGATTGATGAGTTTCCCCAACGACTCGGGCAGGGCGGTCAGCCGGTTGTGGCGCAGGTTGAGTTTGGTCAGTGCGGTGAGGTTTCCCAGTGACTCGGGTAAGGCGGTCAGCCAGTTTTTGTGTAGGTCGAGTTTGGTGAGGGCGGTGAGGTTTCCCAGTGACCCGGGTAAGGCGGTCAGTTCGTTGTTGCGTAGGTCGAGTTGGGTGAGAGTGGTGAGGTTTCCCAGTGACTCGGGCAGGGCGGTCAGCCGGTTGTGGCGTAGGTCGAGTTTGGTCAGCGCGGAGAGATCTCCCAGCCATTCCGGCAACGCCTCCGGGCCGCGAAAGGACAGATCGAGCGTGGTCAGCGCGGTGAGGTTCCTCAGCGACTCGGGCAGGACGGCCGTCTGGTTACCGCGCAGGCTGAGCGTGGTGAGAGCGGGGAGGTTCCCCAGCCACTCAGGAAACCTCTCCAGGCGGAGGTGTGACAGATTGAGCGTGGTCAGCGCGGTGAGGTTCCTCAATGACTCGGGCAGAACGCTCAGCCGGTTGTGACTCAGGTCGAGCTTGGTCAGGTGAGTGAAGTCGCCGAGCAACTCGGGCAACGCCTCCAGGCCGAGATTGGACAGGTAGAGGCTCGTCGATCCGTTCCGTAGGCGCTTGCGGATCCGTGCGATGGCAATCGCCTGTCCTGCCTCGGACCACGTCATGATCTTCCTTTCATCATCGCTCGCGCCTGGGCTCGTCCTCCTGTCCCGCCGTTCTTCGGCCCGTTCCCTCGGTGCCGCTTCCGTCAGGAGCACTGTCGACGAGGTTAAAGACCGAGACTGGAGACCAACTTGTAGATCAGTGGTGGGTGATCGCGTTCCGGAATTCCTCGGCCGGCGCGGAGGTGGGTCGGGCCAGGCAGTAGACCGCCGCTTTGGCTTGCCGCTCTCACCATCGCGATGTCCAGCTCCATGAGCGTCGATCCGGGGCAAAAGACCACCCGCTCTCGCGTTCAGGTTCATTTCCGGCGCCGACATGCCGAGGTCAGGTGACACCTCGTGTGGGCGACCGCTCGTGCCCATGCCGTACATCGGTGACGGCACGGCGGCCCGGACCGAGGAAGGGAGGCCGCCGTGCCCGCTCAGAAGCGGCCGATAGTGGCCGAGGTGAAGGTGAGGGCCCAGCGGTGCAGGAGCGCGGTCGTCTCGGCCTCGCGCATCTGGGCTTTCAGTCCCTCGACGGTCCGGTCGCACAGCAGCAGCGGCTCGGGGGTGGGCCAGGTGGCGATGGCATGGAGGAGACGGCTCCCGGTGCCGTAGAGCACGGCCCATCCTGGCTGGGTGATCTGCAGCATGACGGCTTCGGAGCGGGCCTCGTGGTCCCAGGTGTAGCGCGGGAGCGGGGCGCGAGGCGACGCGCGGTGCCAGGCCGGAGCGATCGGGTGAGGCCGGACCTGGGCGGGATCGCCGGACGCAGGCGGCAGGGCATCCGCTGAGGTAACGACGCCGGTAGGACGGTCTGGGCCTGCCTGGAGCAGCGTTGGGCGGGTACCAACGATGGCACTGTTTCCGCCGAGCCTCACGTGGCGCGCCGTACCCGTACCGCGAAGTTGCTCCTCCGGAGCGGTACGGGCCCAGGCCTGCCGCGGATCGCACCATTGACTTACAAGCGGGTTTCCAGTGGCTCTTGATTTGATCCTGGAGTACGAATTGTTGGAGGGAGAATCATGAGGACCCTTGTCAGGCGAGTGGCCGCCGTCGCAGCTACCACGACCGTGGCGTTGATGATTGTTGGCTCCGCGACCACGGGTGTCGCTCAGGCCCAGCCACGCGACCTTGATTGGTACCCGTGCACCATCGACGGTAAGCGGATGATGTGCTCCGACGGCCCGTTCTGATTCTCATCAGAATGGTTGCCCAGGCGGCAGTGATGAGTGTCCTCTCGTCGTCCGGAAGATGACAGGACGCAGTTGAGAACGCCTTCGGTCACACACACCGAAGCCCCATCCCTTGAGGAAGGAATGGGGCTTCGGCCTTCAAGGCGGGGGACCTGGAAGCCACAGTTCCACGGACGCCGCCGCATCGTTTCGTTATGGCCAAGCCGGAGTGTCGCACCAGGATGACCGTGACCCGAGAAGGGCTTGTCATTCACGATCTGGCAATGGTATCGCTCTTCACCGTATCGCCGAAAAGGCTTACTTTTGAATAACCTGCTCCAGCACCTCTCACGTTCTGTCGCCTCTTCCCTGGCACGCCAGTTCGCCCTGATCGATCTGCTTGGCGACCGCCATTGGGCTGTGGATACCGGTGCGGGAACTATCACGTTCGGCGAAGACTTCAGATTCCCGATCCAGTTTCTGGGGACGGAAGGCTACCGCGATCAGACCTGGCTCTGGGCGTGGGCCAACACGCAGAGCAATCTCCCGCCCAACCTTCTGCGCGCCGCCAACTGGTTGCAGGAGTATGGGCGGCAGCAGCACATCCCGGAATTGACCGAGGCGACGCTGCCTCTCGACCAGGTCGACGGGCACCTGCTCGCCCTGCTGTCGGCAACTCTGACCGGGCTCTGCTACTACCGTGGCCCCTACCAGGGCGGGGCCGCTTTCCTCCTCCTGGAGACCGTGCCGGATTCGGTGCTGATGCCCGCACAGCCCGAACGCGTCGTCTCTGTCCTGGCCCAGGCCATTTCGATGTACGAACTCGACCATCGAACGCTGGTCGAGAGCTTCCTGACTCAGCAGGGCTGGCATGTTGAAACAACGGCGACGGTCATTGCCGGTCAGCACCCTGGCGGATCAGACCTGCGCGTGGAGTTCGATGGCCAGGGGCGGATCAGTGACATGCAGAGCACGCTTAAGCCCGGCTGAGCTCGTACCGGCTTGCCGATGTCAACGTCGGCGCAGGCGGCGGCCATCCAGCCCCCCGGGCGGTCGGTACGAAACTTCTACTCGCCTGAGGCCGGGGACGTCTCCCGTCTGATCCAGTCGAGGTAGTCGGTGTTGCCGACCGTCAGGGGGACCGCGACGATCTGCGGCACCTCGTAGGAGTGCGACTCCCGCACCTGGCGGGCGAGGTCCTCGAACCGCTCCACGGTGGTCTTCATCAGCAACAGCAACTCCTCGGAGCGCTGGATCTCGCCCTCCCACCAGTAGACGGACTCGATCGGCGCGATGATCTGGCAGTCGGCGGCCAGTCGCCGGCCCACCACCGCCGAACAGATCCGCTCCGCCTCCTCGCGGCTGCTGCTGGTGACACGAACCTCGACACAGTCCGAAGCGTTCTCGACCATGCCAACACCCTGCCGAATCATCCCCATGGGCATCAAGAGCGGCACTCCGCGCTCACCTGTCCGCCGCCCGAGGCCCAGGCCCAGATACCGGGTCCGACCCCGAACCTCGAATCGGAAGATCAGCAGGTCAGGAGGGCGAATTCAGGGAGCCGTCCACGAGGTCCGAGGGATCGGGGGCTGCCGACGGGTCGAACAGCCTGGGCAGCTCGCCCGTGGCCAGCATCTTCAGCACCAGGGTCACCGGCCCGTCCTGCTTGATCTTCAGTGTGGCCCGCAGCACCGCACCGTCCCCGGAGCCGACCTCGTCGTGCGCGATGTCCTCGACGAGGTCGGACAGCGGCATGCCGGACTGCGTCACGGCCTTCGTGGTGAACTTCCCGGTGAAGGTCTCCTTCACCTTGGTCCCACGGGGCAGCACGCACACGACGTTGACCGCCTGGTCGGTCGTGGCCGCGGGGCGGCGCAGGCCCACGCCGTACAGCGCCACGGCCGTCGGCGCAGGCGGTGCCGTGACCGCGGCGGCGACCACGTCGCCCAGACACTCGGCGATCGCGGCGTGATCGGGGTCGGCTGCCAGGGAGGGGCTGCCGCCCAGGGCACTTGCCACCGGATCGGCCGAGGCTCCGGACACCAGCACCGAATCGGTCACCACCACCTGGTTGAGCCGGTTGAGCAGGCCGAGCTCGCTGGTCAGCACGCTGTCCGGGTCGATCGCCCCATCGGCGGCCAGCGTCAGCCCCTGCTGTCCACCGATCGTGCGCGGCTTCGCCCCCAGGGCGGTCAGCTTGGTACGGATGGCCGCTGCGTCCTGCTTGCCTTCGATACGGATCGCGGTATTCGGCGGGTTACCCAAGGAGACGGCCCGGACGGCTCCGTAGACGTCGATTCCGGTCTTCTCGGGGAGCAGCCGTGCGCTGCTGCCGAGCGCGCCGAAGCCGAAGCCGATCGCCGGCAACCAGCGTCCCTCCTTCTTCTCCGGGCCGCTCGCGGTGACCACGCCCAGCTCGCGCCAGTGCGTCATCTCTCCGTACTCCAGGTATTCGGCGGCCGGTCCGCCGGCTGACAACGCTTTCATCATCTCGCGCAGTCCGCCGGACTCCTCGACACCGGTGGCCGGGGGCCTGGCACCCGGGGTGGCCGGGGCCGGGTCATCCGCTCCGCCGCAACCCGCCATGACCAGGCCTGACATCGCAAGAAACAACCCGAGCCCACGCACGTTCGGAACCTTAGCCATTGACCGCCCCGGCCGCCGTGAGCAGGAGGGTCACTGCTCTTCTCATGATCTCGTTCCTTCAGGTTTGTGAACGAGATCATTGTCCGGGAGCCCACTGGTATTTCGATGAGAGATCGCTGCAACCGCCGCATTGCAAGTGTGTGACAAGTGGCGGCTGGCAAGCTGGATGATGGATATTCAGGGAGGGGGCCTATGTTTGGGATTGTTCGCCCATGCCGGCACGGGATGTGCGGTGGGCTGTTCAAGGAGTGGATGGCGCACCTGTGCGGGCTCTGCCTGGCCCTCAGGGATGAGCACGGGCATGCCTCCCGGCTGGTGACCAACTACGACGGTCTGCTGGTGTCCGTGCTCACCGAGGCGCAGGCACCGGCCTCCTCCCCGCACCGGCGTGCGGCGGCCTGCGCTCTGCGCGGGTTCAAGGGCGCCGACGTCGTCGAGGCCGAGGGGGTACGGCTGGCGGCCTCGGTCTCGCTGATCCTGGCCGCGGGCAAGGTCAGGGACCACGTCGAGGACGGCGACGGCATCTACGCCCGCCGGTTGGTGGCGGCCGGCGCGGGGCGGGTGGCCGCCCGCTGGTCGGCCGCCGGATCGGGTACGGCCTCCGCCCTCGGATTCGATCCCGCCCCGCTTCTCGTCGCGGTCGAGGAGCAGACCCGGCTGGAGCGCCTGCCGAACCCGAGCCTGCTCCAGCTCACCGCCCCCACCGAGGCCGCGGTCGCCGCCGCCTTCGGGCACACCGCCGTACTGGCCGGCAAGCCGCACAACCGGGAGACGCTGGAGGAGGCCGGGCGCTACTTCGGCCGTCTGGCGCACCTGCTGGACGCCGTCGAGGACCTGGCCCGCGACCGCGACCGCGGTGCCTACAACCCGCTCGTCGCCTCGGGTACCGATCTGGCCGTCGCGCGGCGGCACTGCGACGACGCCGTGCACGGATTGCGCCTCGCGGTGGCCGAGCTGGACCTGGAGCGACGCCGTCTGGTCAACGCGCTACTGGTCAGGGAGACCGGCCGCACCACCGGCCGGATCTTCGGCGAGGCCGAGCAGGAGAGTCCCGAGGCGCCCCCGCGTGATCCGCGGCTGAAGCCGGACCCCGGCGGGCTGCTGTCGCTGCTGTGCATGTCGGCGGCCTGCTGCACCTGCGGGTTGTACCGGCCGCCGTGGGACGAGGACCGCTACAAATCGTGCGGTGAGCGCTGCGACGCCGGCGGCTGCGACGGCTGCGGGCAGTGCTGCGATGGGTGCTCGGGTTGCTGCGACTGTTGCTCCGGTTGTTCCGACTGCAACTGCAACTGCAACTGCGACTGTTAGTGCTTCGTTCATTTCTCGTCGGGCTTGTCGACCTTACCCATTACGAGTCCGTCGCTGTGTGCCGGTCGTCGTGGTCGTGGTCCCGGCGCAACCTGCTCACCGCGTCGGCTTCAGCTCAGCGGGCGGCGTCGCCCCCATGGCCGTGAAGAGTTCGGCGAGCAGTCGGTCGAGGTGCTGACCGACTTCGGCGATGGCGGGATTGTCGTAGGTGGAGAACAGCGTGCTGGGCTGGTCGACGGCCAGCCGGGTGCGTTCCTCGGCGTCGGCGTAGATGACGGTGCGCAGGGGTGCATGGAGCATGACCGACGGGTCGTGGTGGAACATGCGCTCGGCGATGGTGTGGTTGCCCATCAGGTACTCGGTGCATTTCCAGCCGGATGGCGATCCGGCCATCATGGCGGTAACGTCGGATTTCCAGTAGATCATGAAGCCGTGTGGCGCGTTGGTCGCGGCGAGTTCAAGGGCGGCCTCCCAGTTGGGGAGTTGCTCGAACCGGGCGATGTCGACGACCGGTGCCAGCTCTTCGTAGCGGCGTACGGCTTCGTCGTAGCGTTGCGGGAGCGGGACGTCGAGCCGGCGCACCTGGTGGGCGACGACGCGGGTGTCTATCGAGGTCACAGCGGATCATCTCCTCGGGCTCTGCCCGCTACCTGCGGACCCGAGTAACAGGTTGTCCATGTCGAGCGTGCTGAGACCAGCAGGCTCGCCGGATGTCGTATCCGTCACCCGCTCCGGCCCCACGGCCCTGGTCGTCATCAACGGCCACGGCGGCGACTACGTGTTGAGCGATGTCGTCCAGCGCACCATGACGCTCTTTCCCCTTCAAGGTCGCCGGTGGAATCATCTCTGGTCACCAGTGCGCCCACCTTTTGGCAGAGCGCCTTTGCGCATGCCCATGAGCAGAGAGCGTGCTTTCCGAGTCTTCTAAGCTCTGAACCTATGGCGACCACGCATACCTACGACATCAAGGTCGAGTGGACGGGCAACCTCGGAGCAGGCACGGGCGGTTACCGGTCCTTCAGTCGTGATCACGAGGTGTCGGCGGACAATAAGGCCGCGATCGCCGCCTCCTCGGATCCCGCCTTCCGCGGCGACCCCGCGCGCTGGAACCCCGAGGAGTTGCTCGTGGCCTCCGTCGCTCAGTGCCACATGCTGTGGTACCTCCACCTCTGTGCCGTCGGCGGGGTCATCGTCACCGAATACGAGGACCACGCCCATGGGGTTATGACGATGGACGAGAGCGGTGGCGGAGGCCAGATCACCGAGGTTGTCCTGCGTCCCGGGGTGACGGTCGCCGACGTGTCGATGGTGGAGAAGGCCCGCTCGCTGCACGACGACGTACACGCGGTGTGCTTCATCGCCCGCTCGGTGAAATTCCCCATCACCCCCATGCCGGTAATTCGGGTCCAGGAGAGATAAGCGTGGTTCTGGACCTTGACGAGCCGACCGGCACCCCTCCGCGAACTTACCCGGAGCAGCACCGGGATTCGGGATTGGGACTGCTCGGGCGGCTTCATCAGGCTCAGGGAGCGGGCGGACAGGAAGATCAAGCCGGATGCACGCTGTCAGGCCGGCCACGGAGCAGGCAGAAGGGGTGGCCGGCCGGGTCGGCGTAGATGTGCCAGCCGCGGGTGCCGTCGCCGGCGTCCAGCAATGTGGCGCCGAGTTGAAGGACCTGCTGCCGGGCTTGGTCGAGGTCCGCGACGTCGATGTCCAGATGGAACTGCTGCGGGTGGGCCGGGTCCGGCCAGCGCGGTGGTCGGTACTCGTCCACGCCCTGGAACGCGAGGACGAGACCTGAGCCGGTGTGCAGGGTCGCCCAGGCGTCGTCGAGCCCCCATCGGGGATCGGGCCGGTTGACTGTGCCGCCGAGGAGCGACTGGTAGAAGCGCGCCAGAGCAAGGGCGTCGGGGCAGTCCAACACCACGCACTGCAGGTTGCCGATCATGTTCTCCCCTTTCGGAATGTTGCCTCCACGAGGCTAAGACGCCCGAAGTGCTCCGTTTGATCGTTGCCGGGCGTCCGGAGATGAGCAGCTCGGGCCGGTTCGCTTCTCGTGGGGCGGACCATCGGCGGCTCCCGGCAAGCTGGTCAAAGACCCCGCAGGGGAAGCAGTTCGTCCTCCATGGCGAGGTGACCCGACCGCGGGTGGCCCGGTTCCCGTTGAGCCTCATGTGCACGTGGTACCGGGCTGGTCAGGGGCGGCCGAGAACCTCTCCGGCGAGATGCCGGGTGGGTGAGCCGCCTACCGGAAGCGGGAGACGAAGCGGCGTTGCCATGGTGTCTCGACGGCGCGGCGGGCGTAATGCTGCCGGACGTAGGCGACCGCTTCGTGGCCCGGTACCCCGTCCAGTACGGCGAGGCAGGCCAGTGCGGTGCCGGTCCGGCCGTATCCACCACCGCAGGCGATCTCGACGCGCTCGGCTTCGGCGCGTACCCATGCCTCGCGTAACGCGTCGCCGGCCGCCGTACGGTCGGACGGCAACCAGAAGTCGGGCCAGCGGAGCCACCGGGTCTCCCAGGTGACGGGGGGTGGCTCATGGCCCAGCAGGTAGAGCGCGAAGGTGGGCGCGGGACCTTCCGGGAGCGGCCGGCGCAACCCCCGGCCGCGGACGAGCCGACCGGAGGGCAGTCGCAGCACGCCCGCCATCGTGGGCTCCCACATAGCGATCACGGTACGAGCCTAGGTCAGTGTGCTGACCGGAAGCGCTCGCCGTACCGGTGCACTTCCTCGGCCAGGCAGGTCGCAGTTCGGTCGTGTCCCAGCGGCATGGACGCCCCGCCGAGCCGCGGCATCGGGAATGTCACGCGGGATCCCGAGCTCATGAGCGGGGAAGGCCGTCGTCTGGAACGCTGGGGCGACTCACTCGCCCGAGCCCCGGCGCCTCGGTGCGCGCGTGATGACGGGTGACGGCCAGGAAGTACGCGGCGAAGGCGTACGCGGGGCCGTAGATGAACGGCGGGATGCCGACTCCCGTGCCGTTCCGGTAGCAGGAGTAGCTCTCGGTGAGGTCGGTGAGGTCGGTCGCCGGGCGGTGTGCCATGCTGCCGGCGACGCGGCCTGAACGGGGCTGCAGGCTCGGTCCCTACTGGGCCGAGAAGCTGATGCAGGTTTCCATATTTGGAGTCGACGCATGAGAACTCATGCTGGACCTCATCTGGTCGAGCGAGCTGGGCGGTGACCCGGCGGCACCTCGGGTGCGTCAGCGGTCTTTCGGCTACCGGCAAGAGGATGGTGCACCAGTGAGCCAGTCCGGCAAGGTCCTCTACGTCATCGTGTGTGCCGCGGGCGGCGCCGGTGACGTGGGACGTCTCGTCGCCCTCGCCCAGGACGCGGGCTGGGCCGTCCAGATCGTCGCCACCCCGTCCGCGCTGGACTTCATCGACGTCCCCGCCCTGGAACGGCAGACCGGCCGCCCCGTCCGTAGCCGCTACCGCAAGCCGGACGAGCCCAAGCCGCCGAGGGCCGATGCGATCATCGTCGCTCCCGCGACGTACAACACGATCAACAAGTTCGCCCAGGGGATCGCCGACACCTACGCCCTCGGCCTCCTCGCCGAAGCCCCCGGGCTCGGTATCCCCGTGGTCGTACTGCCCTTCGTCAACGGCGGCCTCGCCTCCCGCGAGCCGTTCCGCCGGAGCGTCGAAAGCCTTCGGGCCGAGGGCGTCCCGGTCCTGCTCGGCTCCGGTAGGTCCGAGCCGGACATGGCCGCCGCCGGAGGCGGGGAAACGGAGAGCCATCCCTGGGTCCTTGCCCTCGAAGCCCTCGTAGCCCTCGAAGAAGCCGGGCGGCGCCGTCGCGAGTGAAGTGCGCGAGACCACGGAAGCGGCGGTTCCGGAGGGCGGCCGACCGTGGATCGCCGCCTGAAAACGATCACGCCCGGGGATCCGGCGCCGTGTGCCGTGTCGATTCCTGGGCGCCATCACGTACCCGCGATCATCGCGGGCCGCGGTATGCGCGGTGCGAACCGCCATTGATTTTCGTGGTCCCCGGTCCGCTTCAGGCATTCTTCGAGCGGTCCACTCATATACGACGGGGCTTCCCCTAGAATGATCATCGGAAAGAGGTGATGATCTGGAGGGGTTGGGAAGAGAGCGGTTCGGTGTGGTGGTCGATCCCGGTCTGTCCCCGGAGATCGCGGGTCTGCTCCGTGCGAATCCATCGCTGCTGGCGCGCATACGAGCAGGTTGGAGGCCACCGGAAGAACCACAGAAAAAATCCGCGGCCCCCCTGGCCGTTGGCGGCATGCTCGCCGCGGTCGGCCTTTTGGCGGCGCTTTCCCTTGGATGGGGAGCCATGGCCGGAATCCCGCTGTTCATCGTGCTCGTGTGGTTTCTTTCCGCCGCGATCAGGGCCGCGGGGGAGGTCGAGGAGAGCGTTACTCCGGAGCGGGAACTGTACGGTCTCGCGCACCGCCACCGGGATTCCTATTTTCTCTTCGACGACTTCGACGCCGACGCGAGGCGCCTGCTCGCCCGGACACGGGCGGCGGTCGGTTCCGTCCTGCGATCACGCGTCAACACCGAGGGACTGCTCGACGTCGCGCGGAACGCCGTCATGCTGCCGCCGCAGGAATGGGAGATCGCGCGCCTACTGGCCAAGCTCTCCTCCCTCCGTGGAGAGCATCGCGATCTCATGCGTGGCGGGGTCACCCGGGAGGTGGCAGCCGCTGTGAAACCGCTGGAGCGAGCGCTCGCCGGCAGCGAGGGCGCCGTCATCGCGAAGGTGGAGGCGCTCGAACGGTACGCGGCTCACGTCGCCGACGCCGAACGTGCCTACCGGGCCCGCGACCAGATCGAGGCGCTGGTGGAGCGGCTGCCCCGTTATGAGGAACTGCTCGCCGAGTCCGGTGCCGACGCTCTGAGCATGCCGGAGATCGGACATCTCACGGGTGAGGCCGACGAGCTGGAGCAGGCGTTGCGTGCGAGCATCGATTCGGCGCACGAGCTCTTCCTCCATCTGGACGGTCCGGAACAGTCCGGATGAAGGTCACCTGCGGGTCCTGCCATGAACGGGCGTGAGAAAGGCGCCCCTGGTCGGCTCATTTGACGGCCATCGGCGCCGATCCGTGTTTAGCGGAACCACACATAAAAGATTTATCCCATATCGTCCGCTTGCTCCATGGATTCCATGATATCGGCGATCATGCGAATTGCCATGGTTTCGTCGTTGGTTAGATGGTTGATGTAGTCGGCCAGCAGGACGAGGGTCGCTTCCAGAGCGTTCATCTCGGCTTCGGTCCAGGGCCCGTACTGCTTGCGCCAGAGCGTCGGGCTCAGGCCGATGGCGCTGGCGGTCAGCATGCCCGCCATGGCGGGGATGGCCTCGGGCCTGACGCTTACCGTCATCTTGCGCATGCTGCCGATGACGTAGGGAACCACGGATTCGACCACGTCACGGTCCTGCTCCTCGTGGGCCTGGCGCAGCCACTCCATGTACAGGTAGACGAGCGTGCAGGCGCCGTCGAGCACGTCACTGGCGTCTTTGCTGGAGAAGGATCCGAAGAAGTCGTCGATCAGCTCTCGCTGCTTGGGATCGGCCTGCGAGACGCCCTCGCGGATACGGGTGAGAAGCGAGTCGACGTAGAGCAGCGCAGTCCCTACATCACCAACCGGGGCATATTCCGGGTCAAAGGAAGACAGCATCGCTACCTCACTTGGGGGCTTGATATCCGGCCTGCCATACCGGGCAGTTGTGGCAACGTCTCTGTCGAAAAGTACTCCCTTAGGAAGCGCCACAAGGCGGATATTCGCGCAACCGGGCAAGGGAGGATCAGGGCAGAATCCTGAAAACCTGATGATTTCCTAATCCTCCGGCGCCGGAGATCTTCCAGGTCGGCCCGGGAAGGCGTCCGTGTCCTCGTGGATTTTCGCCCGAGTCCGCTGGGAGCCACGGGGCCGGTGCGCTCGGTCTCGCGGACCTGGCGGACAGGTGGTTCGCCGAGCCCGGACCTTTCGAGGGCGTCGAGGGCCTCGGGTCAGGTGGCCGACCCGAACAGGTCGGCGGGCCGGGACGGGTGAGGTCCCAGCCGAATCGCCGGCATCCCCGTTACGGATCCGCGGGTCCGGGGTGTGATCGACGAGCGGGCGCATGGGCGCCCGCGCCGAGCGCGAGCGGGTGCGCTCGGCGCGACGGATGCTCGGCGCGAGGGGTCCTCAGTACGAGGGGTCCGAAATGGACTCGGCCCGGTAGATGTCCATCGGCTCCTCGCCGTCCTCGTCCACGCCCACCTTCCTCAGCCGCAACGTTCGGCTGCCGATTTTCAGGGAGCGTTCACCGTTGATCTCCGTGGACGCGAACACCGTGACCGAGTGACCGTGCATATCGCGTACCTGGTCGTATTCCGGTCCGTCGGGAATGTCGAGCTTGATGCGCCTCGTCTGGAACGTCACCCTCCCAGTGTGAAAGCCCCGGCTCCGAAAATCGATCGCGCGCACAATGATATTTGGCATCGGTTTCAACCGGATGGTTATGGCGGCCTGCCCGGGACGGCGCTCCCGCTCCGGGGGGCTACGGCAGCGGATCGATTTCGAGGTTCTGGTCGTACTGGACGAGTTCGGCCCCGCGGTCCGTGAGGATGGGCCATCGGGTGGCGCGGGCACACCAGATGACGTGTCCGGCCGTGATGTCGCGCGATCCGTCGAGGATCTCCGCGATGTCTCCGACCTTCCCGTGTGTGAAGTCATCGATCTTCACGCCGGGGGTCGTGACGAGTTCGAACAGCTCCACCTGGGTCGAGATCGGGGAGATGGACAGGACAGCCGCGAGGCTGGTCGCCGGGACGCATATCCCGCCGCCACGGAAAAGGCACATGGCGGCGACGCTTCTGGAGTATTCGGTCTTCGCCACCGCGATGTCGACCAGTGCGCTCACGTCGAGCACTCGACCGGGAAGCACGGCTCAACGCCTCCTGAACGGGCGAATGCCGATCTGGCCCCACTCCGCCTCGGAGAGCTGGTCGACCCCGAGGGATTCGGCCGCCACGTTGAGGTCTTCTCGGTGCAGGTTCCAGCGGTGCATCAGGGTGATCACGTGGGGTTTGTTGCCGATCTCTCGCTGGACCGCCGTGTGGATCACGTCGACGACACGGTTTCCGGTCAGCCGCGCCTTACGAGAGAGTGCCTCATAATCCGCTTTATCCAGCTCTATAGTGATAGAGGTTTCGGGAGCTGATGTGCTGATGGTCCTCTGTCCTTCTCTAAGCTGAAGATGCGCCAGCCAGAGCGGAACCGAATCCGATTCATGTCTGGCGCCATCGTGATCATTCGCTGATGGTTTTTCCGATCCTGTGCCGTCTTGCCTTGCCGGCATGGAGTGGGCCATAAGTTCGACAGTAGCTGTGAAATGCGGATTATGGCAGCACTTCTGCATGACTTCGATGGCGGGTGCGAGCCGGATTCCCGGTCGGGTGCCGGTTGTCATCCGCGTCACCCGCCTTTCCGTCCCCGAGGTCGCGCCTCATCCCCGGTGGGGAGATCACCGGTCTCGGGCATCCCCAGGGCCACGCGTATCCCTACGCAACCGAGCGTATCCACATGTGTGCATATGTGCAGGTCCAAAATCCATTATTCAAGGAAACCTGATGGCTGGGGGGAGGCGGACGAACTTGGCGCGGGATCGGACGAGCCGGGAACGGGATCGGAGGGGGCGGAAGCCGGGTCGGAGGGGCCGGTGGCGGGATCGGACGGGCCTGAGGTGGGGGTGACGGTGCCGCAGAATCCCGCGGCCCGCCGTTGCTCGGCTATCTGGTCGACCGGCTTCTGGTACTCCGACCGCTCCTCGGGCGACGGCTCGTACCGCCACGAGTCGCTCTCGAAGACGAAGCCGAACTCCGTCGTGTCGCCGAGCCGGCTGGCCTGGACCAGGGCGGTGTCGCCGGTGATCGCGACCTCGGCGACGGTGAACGGGGAGTTCGCCACGAGCGGCGGGCAGAGACCGAACAGCCTCACGTACTCCTCCCGGGTGATCAACCCCTGCGCCCCGGTGGTCCACAGGTCCCAGAAATCACCGTAGGAGCCGCTGCTGTACGCGTCGAGCGCCGGCTGGGCGGCCTGGCGGACCGAGGCCTCCGAGTGCTCGGCATCGGGCGTCGGAGCCGCGACCGGCGGCGAGGAGGGCGGATTGAGCACCATGAACACGGTGATGGCGGCCCCGATGACCATACCGAGGGCCATGACGACCAGCACGGTCAGCCCGCGCCCCGTCTCGCCCCGCGGCGGTCGGCCGTACTGCGGCGGAGGCGGATAGCCCACGTGCGGTCTCCGGAGGGCCGACAAGAGTGGATGAACGTGATCATAATGCCCGTAGCTCGTGGCTGGCCACGGTCGCCGCGCACGCTGGGAAGAAGGGGACACCAACATCTCCGTCCACACCCCGCGGTTCTGCACGATCGGTCCGGCATCCAGCGCCGTCACGGTGGCCGTGTTCGCGCTGCTTGTCGCGGTCTGGTGCGTGGTGGCCTCCTGGCTCGGGTCGCACAGGAAGATCATCGAGCTGGTGGAGCGGTCGGGCAGGTGGCTGGTGCCCGTGGTGTTCATGAATGTCGGTGTGGTCATTGTGGCGGAGTCGATATTTAGATAAATATGGACAATTCGCCCGAATTTGGGGCAGGTGTATCGGGGAATTAATCATTATGCGAGACCGTTTGCGCTTCTACCGGCATCGATGGTTCAAGGCGTGGATCGCCATGATCGTTCTGTCCTTCTCGCTCATCGCCATGATGCAGGCGGCCGGCAATCAGGCGGTCATGCCCGCAGCCTTCTTCTACGGGGCCGCAGCCGGGCCCATCGCGCTCCTGCTCGCCATCCACGACCGTATCCACATCGCCACCAGCGTGCCGGCCATGACGCTGATGGGGATGTTCCTGTTCGGCGGGGGCGTCGCCCTGCTGCTCGGCGGTTATTTCGACTCGCTTTTCATCTCCCAGAAGAACAGCACCTCGATCCTGCGGGTCGGCTGGATCGAGGAACCCGCGAAGCTCGTCCCACCTCTCGCGGTCGCCCTCACCGGGCGCCACCTCACCAAGGCGGCGGGGGTCGCGCTCGGCCTGTCCTGTGCGACCGGATTCACGATCATGGAGTCGATGGCCTACGCCTGGAAGAGCGTCGCCAACCACGGCGGCGCCGTCGGCGCGGGCACGATTCTCCTGCTACGCGGCCTCAGCACCCCCTTCAGCCACCTCGTCTGGACCGGCCTGGTGTGCGCGGTGGCCTTCGGGGCCTGGCAGGTCAGAGGTCGCGCCGTCGTCACCATCCCCATCATCGCCGCCTTCATGACGGCGGCCCTGCTCCACTCGCTCAGCGACGGCCTGCTCATTCTGGACATCCCTCAGCCCGCCCGCCTGCTCTTCCTCGTCGTCGCCGCGGCGAGCTACTGGCTGTTCCACCGGGCCACCCGTGACCTGAAACCACAGGCCGCCCCAGCCCCCGAGCCTTGAGGATGTTCCACGTGAAACGTCACAACCGGGAGAGCAGCCACCGGGGGCCGACGACCTCGGCGCCCAGTTCCGTGACCCGCTCGCGCAGCCCCCGGTCGGCGGTGACGACCAGGACGCGCTCCCACGGGCGGGCGTCCCTTACGGCCTGGACGACGGCGTCGTCCCCGCTTCCGGGCGCGGCGATCACGGAGACGCCGGACACCGGAGGGGCGTCGCGGGCGGCCCCCTCGACGACCGCGGTCACCCGGGGGAACCAGCGCGCCAGGGTCGGGATCTGGCCGGGCGCGGTCCACAGTCCACCAGCGGCGTGCGTGCCGACCTCGGTGAGCAGCCTGGCCGCCGCACCGGCGCGGTCCCTCCACCAGCCGTGCTCGGCGCGGGCGCCCACGATGTTGGCGATGTCGAGGACGACGAGGGAGGGGGCGAGCGCGAGACCGATCACCGGCCAGGTCTCGGCGAAGCCGGGGTGGAGTTTTTTGGCGGTGACCTCCTCGGCGGGAAGCCAGCGCAGGTCGGCGCTCTCACTGTTGCCCGGAACCGCCCTCAGCAACTCCGCGGCCTCGGTGATCACTGTCTCGAAGGACCAGCCGCCGTGGTCGTCGAGGTAGACGCCCTGGATCCGCAGGCCGGTGCCGTCCAGCGTGGCCTCCTCGAACGCCTCGCGCAGGGCGGTCGTGACGGTGTCCTCGTGACTGTCGCGGGCACCGCCCGGCAGTCCCCAGGTGCCACCGTGGTGGCTCCAGACGGAGCGCTTCTGCATCAGGATGTGCGGCTTCCCGGTGGCGTCGTGGTGGACGGCGAGCAGCCCGGCCGCTCCGTACACGCCCCAGTGCCGGTGCCCGCGCTCACACTGGGCCCAACCGTCCCCATCCCTGGCCGCCATGGACCAATGATGCATCAGCCCGGTCCGGCGGCACCGGACCGGGTCGGCCTTCCCGCCCATGCTCCCGGCGACCTGTCGCGGACCAACGCTCGCGGGTGAGAGACCGCGGCACACCTCGGGGAAGCGGAGAAGCCTTCCGCTGACGGCCAGAAATACCTCTATATCGGCTATATCGGATCAGACATACTTGCGCGTATCTTGCCCCTCGTTAAAGGACCCGCATGAAGTCGAGCGCGTTCTCCGTGCATATTCGCCCGTTGCGCCCGATCCGTACGTTCGCGACCGTTGCCATCACTCTGATCGCGCTGGTCTCCATCGTGTCCGTGGGCCTGTCGGGGCTGCGGATCCTCTACGAGGGGGACCGGCTCTGGCGACTGGTCTACGAGTGGGAGGCCCTGTACACGCTCCTCCTCTCCCCGGTCGTCCTCCTTTTTCCGATGCTCTGCCTGCTGGCGGGAATCGCCTTCGTATGCTGGCTGTTCCGTGCTCGCGCCAACTCGTACGCGATCTCTCCAGGGGTCTTTCACATGTACGCCGCGCCGTACCTGGTGCTCGGCTGGATCCTCCCCATCGTCAACCTGTTCGCTCCCAAGGGGATCGTCGACGACATCCTGGCCACTTCCCGGCCAGGTGGCCTGCGACCGGGGAGCGACCTCTTCAGGGCCCGCCGCTCGGGGCTGGTCTGGGCATGGTGGCTGACGTGGGTGCTGTGGCCGTACGCGACGCTGGCGTCCGTGGGGCTGGCGGGGACGGACATGGAAGGCCTGGAAAGCGGCCTGGAAAGCGGCCTGGCAGACCTCGCTCTGATCGTCGGCATCGCGCTGCCGATCGCCGCGGGCCTCCTCGCCATCCGGGTCGTCCTGACGATCACCGATCTTCAGGAGACCGCCCGCACAGGAGGACCGGTATGGCTCCAGGAAAGGGCAGGACCGCTCGGGAAGCCGCACCTCGGGCTCACCACGCTCGTCGTGCGTGACTATGACGAGGCCATCGCCTTCTACGTCGATGTCCTCGGCTTCGAGCTCCTGGAGGACACGCCTCAGGGTGAGGGCGGACGCTGGGTGACCGTCCGCCCGCGAGGCGCGCGGGAGACGGCGCTCCTGCTCGCGCGCGCCGACGGCCCCGAGCAGGAGGCCCGCGTCGGCGACCAGACCGGCGGCAGGGTCGGCCTGTTCCTCCACACGGACGACTTCGCCCGCGACCACGAGCGGATGCTGTCGGCGGGCGTCACCTTCGAGGAGGCCCCACGGCACGAGCCCTACGGCACGGTCGCCGCCTTTCGGGACCTGTACGGCAACCGCTGGGATCTGCTCCAGCCCCGCGTCTCGCCCGCGTACGGCTGAGCCTGGCCGGCCGATGACCGGTCAGGCCCGGACGTCCGCCGCGCGGCCCCGTGGTCGTCTCCTCGCCCGGGTGTCGTCGCGCCCGAGCCTGTTTCGCCCGGCTACCCGCGTTCGGCGGGTGAGGAGGCGACCCTCGCGTCGAGGCGGTTGGCGTACAGGCTTGTGGCCGTGACGGTGGCCAGGACCGCGACGATGACCCCCAGCGAGACCGGAGTGGGGATTTCCGGGACCCACGTCCAGACGCCGTGCGCCCAGTGCAGGACGAGCTTGATTCCGATGAAGGCCAGGATGATGCCGAGTCCGTGGTTCAGGTGCCGCAGTTTCGCCAGGACGCCCAGGAGGACGAAGTAGAGCGCGCGAAGGCCCAGGAGGGCGAAGGCGTTGGTGGCGAAGACGAGGTAGGGGTCCTCGGTCACGCCGTACACCGCGGGCACCGAGTCGACGGCGAAGACGATGTCGGTGGCGAAGACGGCCACGATGGCCAGCGCCAGCGGGGTCAGGGCGCGGCGGCCGCCCTCACGAACGACCAGGTGGGAACCGCGATAGTCGTTGGTGACCGGCATGAAGCGCCGTAGCAGCCGGACCGTGCGCATGGAGGAGATGTCGACCTGCTGCTCCTTCCCGCCCAGTGCGTCCTTCATGATCTTCACGGCGGTGACGATCAGTATCCCGCCGAACAGCAGGAACGCCCAGGTGCCGCTCTGCAGGACGGCCGCCCCCAGGGCGATGAAGATCGCCCGCAGTACCAGAGCCCCGACGATGCCGTACAGCAGGACCCGCTGGGCCAGGGCGACCGGGACCGCGAAGGCGGACAGCAGCAGCATGAACACGAACAGGTTGTCCACCGACAGGGACTTCTCCACCACGTAGCCGGTGAAGAACTCCACCGCCACACCGGACCCGAAGACCCCCCACAGGTAGACGCCGAAGGCCAGGGGCAGTGCCAGGTAGAAGACCGACCAGCCCACCGCCTCGCGCATCCGTACCTCGTGCGGTCGCCGCGTCAGCATGAAGTCCACGGCGAGCAGCAGCAGCAGAGCGGCCACGGTGATGATCCACAGTTGTGGCGAACCGATCGTTTCAAGACTGACTGCTGACAGGAATGCCTCGGTGGGCATGAAGCCTCCTCGAACGTGCTTGGCCGTTCGAGGTCTCCTTCACCCGCACGCAGCAGGTGGCCGCCCGGGGACATTATGAAACGTCCGTACTGACCGGGTCGGCTCTTGGGAAGTACTCCCCTCGTCGTCCCAGAGTAGGGCAGTTGTTGGACAGGCTTCTACCCCGGGTTGCTGTCGGGGCCTGATCCGCACGGATGGTGGAATCAACGGGGAGGGGAGCACCCGCCGCCCGACACCCCGATCGGCGACACGGCCCCCGAGCGTGGGGAGACCCGGCGGAGCGGCCCCACCTGCACCGGCCGGGCGATCACGGCGGCGGGAACGGGGGGACGAGACGTCGAACCACGGCCCGGCCTCAGCCACCGCCCTTGCTGAAGTGCTGGTAGTCCTTGATGCCTGACCAGTAGCCGCCCCACTCCCAGCCCTTCGCCTGGAAGGCCTTGACCACCCGGTCGCCCGGGTTGATCACGCCGGGGGCCTGCACCGGGCGCTTGGCGAACCTGCGGGCGTTGCTGTGCGCCACCGAGCCGTTCGACGAAACGTACGGGTTCTCGCGCGGGTTGATGTCGATGGCCCGGCCGTAGGCGTGCTGGGACCAGCTGCTGGACCCCGTCGCCGCGCGGCAGTTGAAGGCCGAGGTGTTGTTGGCCTCGATCGAGTCGAAGTCATCGCCCTTGTAGACGTCGACGAGCTCCATCTTGTTGATCGGCCAGCGCCAGTCGTACAGGCGCCGGAAGATCGAGACGATATCGTCGGCCACGCCCTTGTAGACCACCAGCTCGCCGGTGTGCGGCTTGTCGTCGAAGCCCCAGTAGGTCATCGTGATCAGCCGCAGGTCGCTGAGCTGGACCGGGCAGCCCGGCCGCCAGGAGTACTTGAGCAGCTGGCGGATGACCGGGGAGATCTTCGCGGAGAACTTCGGCGGGCCCGTCGGGGTCGGTGTCGCGGTGCCGGGCTCCGGTGTCGTCGTCGGTGTCGTTGTCGCGGCGGTCGGCTCGGGAGCCGGCGACGTCGGCCGCGCGGCCGACGTGGACTGGGCCGATGTGGGCTGGGAGATGGCCGTGCCGCAGGAGGCGACCGCCAGGCAGCCGACGGTCATCGCGAGCGCCGCCCGGGTACGGGTCGTGAATTTGGATCTTGCCACGTGCTGCCTCCCATCGAAACGGACAAAAGCGACAATAGTTCATTGTAATTGATCAATTACCCGAGGTGACGGGCGAGTGCGGCGGCGATCCACCCATGGGCGATCACGGACTCCGGCGGCCAGGGTGTGCCGTTGACCATGGCCACCAGCTCCCAGTATCGCTCGGCGCGCGGGTCGTGCTCGGTGTAGTCCCGTACGACCGACTCCGGGGTGCGCCCCTGCGCGTCGGCCATGAGCGCGAGGATCCCGGCCACGACGGGTGCGGCGGCCTCCGACTCGGGGGCCACGCCGTCGCGCACCGCGACCAGCGCTCTCTCCATGATCAGGGTGTTGGCCTCGTGCCAGGTGGTCGGATCGAGTTCGCCGGCCTTCTCCCAGAACTCGCCGCCCATCTCGCGGAGGGAGGCGCGGAAGTCGTCGTCGGAGAGCAGTTCGGTCAGCTCCAGCCAGGCGTCGAGCTGTTCGATGCCCGGGTCGTCGGGCAGGTCGGGCACCATGGCCGGGCGCAGACCGGCGAGCCACCTCTGCCTGGCGGGGTTCTCGCCGGAGACCTCGTCGACGAACTCGTTCACCAGTGCGGCCGTCTCCGCCGCACCGAGCCGCCCGAGGGCGTTGATCCGGCGCAGATCGTCGTCGGACACCTCGTCCCGCTCCAGCGTGGCCCTGAGTACCGCACGGGTCTGCTGCAGTGACCTGATCTGCGCCTCGACCGTACGGAGATGCAGGGAGAGCACCTCGCCCAGGTCGCGGTCGCCGAGTGACCTGATGGTCGCCAGGTCGACGCCGATCTCGCGCAGCGCCCTGACGAGCTCCAGCCGGCCACGGTCCTCGTCGCCGTAGAGGCGGTAGCCGCTCCGGGTGCGGCCGCGTTCGGGAAGCACCCCGATGTCGGAGTAGAAGCGGATCGTCTTCACCGGCAGACCGGAGAGTCTGGCGAGCTGTCCGATCGTGTAGCTCATGTGCTCATTATTCCGTTGAGCCTCCAGTTACAGGAGACTTTAGCTTGCCGGACATGTCGAAGAAGAAGGTCAACAGGACCGCCAAGCTCCAACTTCCGGCCGGCGAGGCCGGTCCCGCCGTGGTGGGCAAGGACCTCGGCCCGCTGGGGCTGAACCTCATGGAGTTCTGCCGCCGGTACAACGCCGCCACGCAGGATCAGCGGGGATTCGTGGTCCCCGTCGTCGTCACCGTGTTCGAGGACCGCTCGTTCGAACTGGCGATCAAGATGCCCACCACGGCCTCGCTGATCCGCCGGGTGATCGGCCTGGACGGCGGCAGCCCCCGCCCGGGGCATCAGGCGGCGGGCACGATCACCCGCGCGCAGCTGCGGGAGGTCGCCAGGAGCAAGATGCCTGATCTCAACACCGCGGACCTGGACCAGGCCGAGAAGATCGTCGCCGGCACCGCGCGCTCGATGGGCCTGACCGTTCGCGACTGAACGCTCATGGGCGGTGAGCGCCTCCTGGCGGGAGCCCGGCCTGCCGGCCGCTCGCTGAGACCGGAGCGGCCCCGGGGTCTCTACCCGTGACGGGGCGCTCGCGTGGCTTACGCCCGGATTTGTAGCTGCTTGGCACGGGAGCCCGGGTTCCTTGGGAAGGCTTTTCATCGAAACGTATCGCGCCTGTGTTCGAACCCGCGCTACAGTCATGGGCACGGGATCGAACACGGGTTCGGGCTGACGTCCGCCCAGGTGAAGGGGTGTGCCATGGCGATGCTCGCGACACACGCTCCGTTTCCTCGGGTGCCGGTGGAGCGCGGTGCGACACGCCGTAGCCCTTTCTACGGAAATCTAAGCCGACCGCTATATCCCGTCATAAAGTCCGAGAGCGTGGACCCCGTGCGCAATCCCTACGCTCCAGGTGCCGGACAGCGCCCCCCAGAGCTCGCCGGTCGCGACCGTGAGCTACAGCAGTTCGAGATCGTCCTTGAGCGGGTGGCCCGAGGGCGCCCCGAGCGCAGCATGGTGGTCACCGGGCTGCGCGGCGTCGGTAAGACCGTCCTGCTCAACACCTTCAAGTCGATGGCCATGCAGCGGCTGTGGGGCACCGGGAAGATCGAGGCCAGACCCGACCAGTCGATCCGGCGTCCGGTGGCCGCCGCCCTGCACATGGCGATCCGCGAGCTGGCCCCCAGGCACCGGGCGCCCGAGCGTATCGAGGAGTTCCTCGGCGTGCTCAAGGCGTTCGCGATGCGCGACCCGTCCGCGGCCAAGGGCACCTCGCACTGGTCGCCCGCGATCGACGTGCCCGCGGGGCGGGGGCGCGCCGACTCCGGGGATCTGGAGATCGATCTCACCGAGCTGTTCGTCGACGCCGCCGGGGTCGCCACCGATCTGGGCGTCGGCATCGCGCTGTTCATCGACGAGATGCAGGATGTGCAGGCTCCCGACGTCTCGGCGCTCTGCGCGGCCTGCCACGAGCTCTCCCAGAGCGGCGGCCCGCTGATCGTGGTGGGCGCGGGGCTGCCACATCTCCCCAGCGTGCTGTCGGCCAGCAAGAGCTACTCCGAGCGGCTCTTCCGCTATGCCAGGATCGACCGTCTTGACCGCGACGCGGCCGACCTGGCGCTCATCGCCCCGGCGGAGAGTGAGGGCGTGGAGTTCACCCAGGACGCCCTCGACGCCCTCTACGTGGCGGCAGACGGCTACCCCTACTTCGTCCAGGCGTACGGCAAGGTCGCCTGGGACCTGGCGCTGCGCAGCCCGATCACCGCCGACGACATCAGGGTCTCCGCGCCGGAGGCCGAGGAGGAGCTCGCGGTCGGCTTCTTCGGCAGCCGCTACGAGCGGGCCACTCCCGCCGAGCGCGACTACATGCACGCCATGGCCGCCATCGGCGACGAGCCCGTCGCCACCGCCGAGGTGGCCGAAGGGCTCGGCCGTAAACCGTCGAGCCTCTCTCCGGCCCGCGACAGCCTCATCAAGAAAGGCCTGATCTACAGCGCGGAGCGGGGGCTGATCGCGTTCACCGTGCCGCACTTCGGAAAGTTCCTGCGATCCCAACCGGTCTGAGCGAACATTTGTTCGATATAGTGTGAGGGAGCTCCTAGCTCTCTATGTGGCTCTCTAGTGGGGAAGCTAGAGAGCCATATAGAGCTCAATCGTGCTGCCCTGCGGATCTTGCTGTGCCGAGGTCCGGTCAGGTGGTGTCTCACGGGGGTGCCGCCTGACCACGATGGGCAACGGACCCCAGGGGCAGGGCCTAGAGGAATCTAGGGCCCTCTAGCGTCAGGCCGATACCGGCAGAGATTCCGGAAGAGGCGTGGTCTCCACCGGACGCCCGTCGGAGCCGACCATGGCGACCCGCACCGCCGGATGGCGTCCGCTCAGATAGACCGCGAAGACCACGTCGACGGGCTCGCCCGTGTGGCTCTGTCCCGGATAGACGAAGAACCGCCAGCACAGTTCTCGCCAGCTGTCGACCGGCTCCGTGCTCGTCAGCCGGCCGGTGTGCGAGCGCCAGACCGTGCTTGACCGCAGTCGGCCGAGCGCGGTGGCCGGGTCGAAGCGGCGCTGCTCACAGGGGGCCCGGTAGCGGAGCCTGGCGACCGCCTCCTCGATCTCCGGCGAGAGTGCGGCGAGCACCAGCAGACCGGCGATCATGTAAGGCAGGTGCGTCCACGTCATGCCGGCGATCGCCTCCCAGCCGGAGACCTCCGGAGTCAGGAGCAGCCCCGCGGACATCGCCGTCAGCACCATGGTGCGGCCCAGCGATCGCCGTCCCACCGGTACCGCGCTGACCTCGCCGAAGCATCCGCATCCCGCGTCCGGGCGTCGGCGCCGCAGTTCCCACAGGACATAGGTGGACACCGCGAAGAACGCGACGACCGCCCACCGGAAGAACGGTTGGCCACTCACCAGCAGGCCGCACGCCAGGAACAACTCGCCGAGCGCGCAGATCAGCATCATGTGCTTACGCCAGCGTTCGGGCACCAGCACGGCAGGCCCCAGCCTGCTCAGCATGCCGGGCTCGGCCTCGCGCGCGACGGTCCAGACCTTCGCGACCGTACCTGCGACCAGCAGCAGGAGCAGGACCGGCAGTTGTTCGGCGGCGATCGTCGTCAGCATCCGTGTCACCCCATTCCAAGTCTGGCGTTGAAGCATCCGGCGGTCAGGTCTCCACCGAGTTCCACGAAGGAACTCGGTGACAGCTCCAGAATCCGGCCGCGAGGCGAGGTGCCGCACTCCAGGCACCGGTCGCAGAACCGGCCGGCCAGACAGCCGCACGCCACGATCGGCAGGACCGAGGTCCGCCCGGCGCACACGTTGCGTACGTTGAGCATCGAACCCAGCGACAGGTACGGCAGCCCGGTGCAGGACACCCCGGCGTCGTCGCACGCCGTATCGGACCGCTCCAACATGGGGTAGGCCACCCCCTGCTCCCCGCAGTCGAAGGTGTCCGACCAGGTGGCCGTGCCCGAGATCCGCGACTGCATGCCGCTGTAGCCGGGCGGAGGCGTCGGCACGGCCCTCCACCGGTAGGGCGGCTGCGAGGTCGCGGGCAGTCGAGCCTGTGCCACGCCGTCCTCGCGGACCCCGATGGCGTCGAACAGGTAGCCGGGTTCGAACTGCGGATGCCTGACCCGCAGGCGCCCCGAGGCGCGGTAGGGGATGACGATCGTGCGCCGCCCACGGTGCGGTCCGCAGTACAGCTCCACGGAGTGGTCCTTGCCCTCCGAGTCGATCGACTGGATCACACCGGTGATCCTGGTGATGTCCGCCCAGATCCGGTCCACGACCCGGCCGGCCCGCAGCGCTCTGATGATCACATTGGAGCCCACGGGAAGGTCGGCCGGAGTGACGGCCTCGCCACGCCAGGCGGTCGCCCACGGCGCGATGACGAGCCGCTCCTCGTGGCCGTCCGGGGTGTCGATGACGATCAGGTGCGGGCTGACGTCGAGGATCGCACCGCTGACCGAGTGGAAGGACTCACCTTCGACGGGGAGCGGGCCGGGCTCCTGCGCCGCCCGGCCAAGCGCGGCTGCCGCCAGCGCGCGGCGGCGATCGGCGCTGAGATAGGGCATCGTCGCTCCCCAGGTTCTGCGAGGTGTCGCAGTCAGCGTCACACGCTTCGCGGAGTCCCGCTGTCCGCTCCACCAATAATCACGGCAGGTGTCCAACCAGGTACTACAGTTCCCCTCCTCGGTAGAACGCATTGGTGTCCACTCGATGACAAACCGCTATCTAGTATCTCTTGCGTGCTCCGTCGCCCATCGAAGCCGATCTTTACCGTTGATGGGAGGAAACATAGATTTCGGTTCAGCCGCAGTATGGGTTCGGGCTGCGATTCTGACCACCATACGCACCTGGAGCACAGGCTGGTGATCACGGTGGCCGGCGGGACCGACGAGGAGTTCCGCGAGTATGTCGTTGCTCGCGGCCCGGTGTTACTGCGTGCCGCCTACCAGCTCACCGGGAATCCGAGCGACGCCGAGGACCTGCTGCAGGTGGCACTGGTCAAGACCTACCTCGCCTGGGATCGCATCCAGGACCACGCCGCCCTGGACCGCTACGTGCGCCGGACGATGGTCAACATCAACATCTCCTGGTGGCGGCGGCGCAAGCTGGAGGAGTATCCGTCCGAGGAGCTTCCCGAGCCGATGCTCGCGGGCGGCCCCCACCTGCCCGAGCGGGTCGAGCAGGCCCTCGACCGGCTGCCCACCCGGATGCGGACCGCCGTCGTCCTGCGCTACTACGAGGACATGACCGAGTCGGAGATTGCCAAGACCCTGGGCATCAGCGTCGGGACCGTCAAGAGCACGGTCTCCCGGGGGATGGCCAAGCTCCGCGGCGACCTCACGCTCTCCGAACCGCGGGAGTTGGAGCATCGGGTCTAGACCCTTTTTGCCCACCGCGGTCAGGCGGGTCTCGCCACGTTCTCCTTGCGAGTCCTCGCTACAGCACGTTCTGCGGGACGGCTCCTGAACCGGTATTCCCGCACGTCGACCGGAGCCTTTCCCGGGACATCCGATTCGGGCAACCCGCCCGGTGAGGGGCGGAATCCCGCGCTTCTAGCCTTGGCAAGACGGGACGGACTCGGCTTCCGCCCCTGCGGTGGCACACGGCCGTACGGCGTCGCGAATGGTTCTGAGGGTGTCGAGGAAGGCGCTGAGCTGCTCGGGAGAGAGCAGGCCGGTGAACCAGGTGTCGATGTCGATCAGATGCCGGGGGAGAATGCCGCTGAGCCGGTCGGCGCCGGCCTCGGTGATGACCGCGTAGGAGGCCCGCCTGTCGGTGGCGCACGCCTGCCTCATGGCCAGTCCCTCGCGCTCCAGCCGGTCGACGACCCGGGTCATCCCGCTGGTGGACAGGCTCGTCTGCGCCGCCAGGTCGCTCATCCGCAGCCGTCGCCCCGGTGAGCGCGCCAACCTGAGCAACGTCTCAAAGTCGATCTCTGAGAGCCCCGCGGCCGCAAAGGACTCATGCGTCTTGGCCGAGATGCCGGTGTAGACCTCCGCCAGGAGGCCCATCGCCGTCAGCCGGGAGTCATCAAAGGGGATCACGTTCACACTCTATCCGAAGGTAGTTGACGGGAGGAATATTCCTCGTGTAGAAATCTGTTGCTGCAATCATCTACTCAGCAACCTTCTCATCGGGAGCACAGCATGACCACTCGGACCTGGGAGAACCTTCAGATCCCGGCCGCCGGAACCTTCGCTCTGGACGTCGCCCACACCCGGATCGGCTTCGTCGTCAAGCACATGATGGTGAGCAAGGTCCGCGGTCACTTCGGCGACTTCTCCGGCACCGTCACCATCGCCGAGAACCCCCTGGACTCCTCCGCGGAGCTCTCGATCAAGACCGAGAGCATCAACACCGGCGTCGCGGACCGCGATGGCCACCTGCGCAGCGACGACTTCCTCTCCGTCGAGAAGTTCCCCACGCTGACCTTCCGCAGCACCCGTGTCGTCGGCCACTCCGGTGACGAGTTCACCCTCGTCGGCGACCTCACCATCCGCGACGTTACCAAGCCGGTCGAGCTCACCGTCGAGTACGGCGGCGCCGGCACCAACCCGTGGGGCCAGGACGTCTGGGGCTTCTCGATCACGACCGAGATCGACCGCGAGGAGTTCGGTCTGACCTGGAACCAGGCGCTGGAGACCGGCGGCGTCCTGGTCGGCAAGAAGATCAAGATTGAGATCGAGGGCGAGGCCAACCCGGCCGCCTGATCTCCGCCACCACTCGGGACCCCTCCCGTCCCTTCGGGCGGCGAGGGGCCTCAGTGCGTCCGCCTGTTGAGATATAGCGTCTCATGAAGCGGGAATCCACAGGATTCCCGCCGGGCCCAGCTGGGGACTCCCCGGTTTGTCCACAGGGGTGGCGAAAGTTATCCACTGCCTGTGGACAACTCTCGCCCAACCCTTGCCCGCGACGTGATCACCAACCGCTTTGCCGCCTCGCCGGATGGCCGGTACTCTGTCCTGAGCCGAACGGTTACCAGGAGGCTTCGCCTAGTCAGGTCTATGGCGCCGCACTGCTAATGCGGTTTGGGTTTACCGCCCATCCGGGGTTCAAATCCCCGAGCCTCCGCAGTTCAGAGGCCCTCTCCCGAGATTCAGGGAGAGGGCCTTTTTGATCTCTGAACCCTGTCAGGGTTGCAATTCGGGTTGCAGTTCTCACCCATCGCCCCAGAGGGCGGCTCCCATCCGGGTGCTCGCGTCCTGCATCAAGGCGCCGGCCACGTGGGTGTAGCGCTCGGTGGTGGTCACCCGCGCGTGGCCGAGGATCTCCTGTACGACGCGGATATGCACACCCTGTTCCACAAGGAGTGTCCCTGCCGTGTGGCGAGCGTCGTGGAGCCGCGCGTCACGGACACCTGCTCGCTTCAGAAGCGCCTTCCACGCCTTGTAGTCCTCGCTCCGTTCCATCGGCTTCCCGTGCCGGGTGGCGAACACGAGATCGTGGTCCTCCCACAGGTCCCCTGCTCTCTCCCGCTCGGCCATCTGTGCGTCGCGATGAGCCCGCAGGAAAGGCAGCAGTTCGGGAGGACATTGAAGGGTGAGCTTGCTCCGGCCCTTGCGCTGCCGAAAGATCATGCCGCCACCCGTGCGCTTGGGGCATCGATCCGCGTGACCGGTGCATCCCTTCGGGCATGTGCGCTTCGGGCAGACGTGGCCGTGCCTCTTACATGCCTTGGGGCAGTCCGGCCGGTGCTTGTGCTCGGTGCACCGCTTCTTGCACGGCCAGCGATGCCACTCCTTGCCGCACTCGTGGGGGTCGTTGCAGCCGTGTGCCCAGGGCTTGCGCTGCACCTGGTACCACGCCTTGATCACACCGGTCTCCAGGTCGACGAACGACCACCGCAGCCCGAGCGCCTCCCCTTGGCGGATGCCCAGCGAGAGCGCGACCGACCATCTCGCGGCGTTGCGTCTGGTCTTGGCGGCTTCCAGAATCTTGCGCGCCTCGTTGCGGGTCAGCGGCTCAAGATCGGAATCGTTGGCCACCGGTGCGTCGATCAGCGTCGAGACGTTCTTGGTGACCTTGCTCCGGCGAACCGCGATCTTGAGTGCACGGGAGAGAATGCGATGGATCTTGAGCACCGTGCTGGACGAGAGCCCACTTTCCAGCATGGTCGAATACGCCTGGTCGAGATGTTCGGGAGTGAGCTTGTCGAGCCGATGACGGCCGAGCAGTGGCTTGACCCAGTGCTCCGTCTTGGACCGGTAGTCGTCGAGTGTCCGGGGAGCCATCGCGCCCGAGGCGACGAGCCGGGCACAGATCACGTCGAGGTATTCGGCCATCCACTCGGTGAGCGTGGGAGGCCGACCCGGCTTGCTGACCTGGCCTGCCTCACGCTCCTTTTCCAGCTTGGCAACGCTGGCGGTCACCTCAGCTTGGGTCTTGCCCTTACGGTGCCGACGATCGGGTGAACCGTCCGGCTTGACTCCGACCGTGACCCACCCGTGCCACTTGCCGTCCTTGCCGAGGTAGATGGAAGAACGGCCGTTGGGCTTCCTGGTCGCCATCACGCCGCCTCTTCCTGGGAGAGCCCCGCCTTGGCCTCCAGTGCGCGGGCGAACTCGTGGAGCGCCCACCGGGGGACCAGTCGGTATCCCTCGTCCTTGATCGACTTGAGTTCGCCAGACTTGATCAGCCGGAAGACGGCCGTACGGCTCATGCCGAGCATCACGGCGGCATCCTTGGGCCGGTAGAACAGTGGTTCCATGTCAGGCCGCCTCTCCGATTGCCGAAAGATCCTCGATCGGCTGTCCGTCCGCTCTGGCTTGGAGTTCGATCAGGCGTGCGCGGGTGCGCCGGCGGTTGGCGACCTCGCGCAGCAGGCGTTTGGCGAGTGGGGTGCGGTTGGGGTCTTTGGAGGAGACCGGCCGCCAGACGTAGCGGTGCGGGTCGGTCTCGGTGTCGTCAGGCAGGCCGAGCATGTCGAGGACCCAGACCCGCCGATCCTGCTTGTGTTCGCGCAGGGTCTTGTTCGACCACTTACGGGAAACCAGGACCCGCCGGCCCGCGTAGCCGAGGTGTTCGGCCTTGTGCGCCTTGCCCTTGCAGCGGCCCGGCAGCATGCCCGCCTTGGCGCCCTTGGGCTGCACGCCGTACCGCAGCCAGTTCGGGCAGGTGGGCGAGCACGGTTCGTAGCGCAGTGCCTCGACCATCCGAACGGCGTGGTCACGACGGGCAGGGTTGTCGGTGGTGGGGTCGTCGGGGTCGAGGGGGTCGCCGAGGTTCTTGGTCAGGTACTTGGTGAGGTAACCGATGCGCTTGTGAGCGTCCGGTGATCCGGCGACGATGCCCTGAACATCGACCTGAGGACCGAAGCGGACCACGTGCAGGGGTTCGGCCGCCTCGTCGGTGTCGAGCTGGTCGAGTGCTTCGTCCCAGGTGGGCAGCAGTTCCCCGGTGGCGGGGTCGAGGTAGTCGCCGCTCTGTCCGTCCGGGTAGGTGACGCCGTCGTCCAGCACGGCCCGTTCCGCCCAGATGGGCAGATGGTCACCGTCGAACTTCACTTCATCCACCGAGGGCCACCACACCTGGTGGTACGTGGCAGCGGCAATGGCTCTGATCTCCGTGCGGGGCATGGTGCCGCGGATTGCCATGTGCAGATGCGGAGCGAGCCGTTTCTGTGGTTCGACGGTGGCGAAGTATTGGACGTCGTAGCCGGCCACCCGGCGGAGGTTCTGCACGAAGCGGTCGACGAGCTTGGAGAAGTGCAGGGCATCGCGGGCCGCGCGAGCGTAGTCGTAGCTGCTCGGATCGACCGGCACGCCCAGACCGGAACGGATCTTGCCGTACGAGGGCAGGGTGAGCGTGACGAACAGAGACGGCCGGTACACCCTCCCATCAGTCGCGATGAAGGTCCGGCCGAGGGTGGTGTCCTGCTTGGCCCGCTTGGGCAGGTCTGGCGCATCCTGGCGCCGCCTCGTCGAACGCGACCGCTTCGGGGTCGTACGGCCACCCAGGACGTTGCCGCGCATCCCAGCGGCGTTGATCTCCGCATCGATGCCCGCGATGGCCTCGTCCCAGTCGAGGGTGTCTTCCCCGTCCCGCTCGGCCTCGTCGCGCTTGGCCTGCACGTCGGCCCGGAACTCGATCAGCCACCGCTGATCCTCGGTGGAGGGGTGAGGTTCGGCGACGGGTTCATGGTCCAGGTGCCAGCCTTCCCGACACTGGGCTTTGCGCAGTTACTTGTTGCGCTGAGCACACGGCGGGCACTTGGCTTCCTGGGTGGTGCCGCAGGGGATGTTGAACGACTCGACCGTGCCGGTGTGGGTGTCCAGGCGGCGCAGTTCGAGGGGGCGGATGCAGACCCCGTTGAGCTTGGCGACCTCCACCGCGACGTCCAGGGCGAGGGGCAGGGTGTCACGGACGAGGCGGGGAAGGGTGTGGTCGGAGCCGTCCGGCGAGGGGGTGGGGGTTTCGGTCATCTGTCCTCCTCTCGGTCGAGCACGTCGGCGGTGAAGCGGTAGGAGGCGCTGTAGGGGTCGCGGCGCAGCCGGATGTTGACCAGGTCGGAGAGCACCAGCTCAAACCGTGGCGGGGAGTCGGACAGGGGGCTGAGGAGGCGGAAGGGGATCGTGTCGATCTCGGCGAGGGTGCCCTGAATGATGATCTTCACTGGGTTGTCTCCTCGGCGAAGTCGGCGACCATGGCGCGGATGTCGGCATCGCAGACGTAGCCGGCACGGGCACGGATCGGATCGGGCGAGGTCTCCAGCCGGACGTAGCCGATGCCCGCACCTTGCTCGGGAACCGGAGAGATGTGATCGGCCAGCGCACCCCGATCACGGGCACCGTCGCCGAGCACCATGTCCACCTGCTCGGACTCATCCAGCCGGAGCGCGATCTTGTCGGGGAACAGGTTGCGGACGTTCATGACCTCTTTGCGCGGGTCCTGGAGTGCGGCCATGACGCCGAACCCGACCGCGCGGCCTTGGGTGGTGAGCGTCGCCAGGGCGGCGGAGATGCGTAGTTTCAGGCCCTTGTCGGATTGGTAGGCGGTCAGGAACGCCACCTCGTCGACGACCACCAGGACGAACGGGTCATCGAGGGTGGGGGTGTGGTTGCGCTGGAGTCCGGCGAACCGGTCGGCTCGCTCCTGCATGATCTGCACGGCTGCTTCCAGGAGATCGGCGCAGGCCGCCGGGCTCGCGGCGTAGCGGGTGCCGAACAGGTCTCGTCCGAAGGACAGTTCCATCCGCTTGGGGTCCAACGCCCAGACCTGGACCAGGCCCGCCCGCACCGCAGGCAGCAACCCCCGGATGGTGGACCAGATGATCGAGCCCTTGCCCGTTCCGGTGGCGCCGGCCACCAGGACATGGGTGCCGTGAACCTTGAGCCGCCATGGGGTGCCGTCCTCGCATCGGCCGATCTCGACCGGCCCGACCGAGGCCACCTCGGGGATGGGTAGCGCGGGTAAGGGGGTGGCCAGTGGGTCACGTCGGGGGAAGGTCAGCAGCAGACGGCCCGATCGGGCGATGGTCACCCGACAGGAGGTGGCGCCGAACCCGTGGGCCAGGTGCTCGATACGGTCGGTCCAGTCCTTGACCGCCTGTCCGGTGAGCATCTTCACCGTGACCAGATCCGCCCACGAGGTACAGGTGACTTTGACCAGGCGGGGCAGGTAGTCACGACCGCGCAGGTTCCGGCCGAGACCGGAGATGATCATCACTGGTTGCCAGTGCCGCCGGTAGACCCACACCAGCCGCCACCAGGCCAGCAGTCGCCACCCCATCCAGCGATCGAACGAGGGCCGATCGAAGAACGGCCACGGAGCCAGCAGCGAGAGGGGAACGGTGACGACGATCAGGGTGGCGCGCCAGCCGTACAGGATGCCGAGCACGGAGGGCACAGCGAGCAGGGCCAGGGCGATCGGGTGACGCCAGATGAGCCGGATGATTCCAGCCAGCAGCCGCCACAGGAAGATGGTGATGGTGAAGATGGCCGGGGTACGGACCACGGCCGGGCGGAACACTATGGCGGTGTCGGGGGTCGTGGTGACGAGGGTGCGTGCCTCGTCGCCGGGCAGTTTTTTGAACATTAGGCTGGAGCCTCTTCCTTGAATTCGCGTGAGAGGGAGAACCGAGGGGCCGCCGGAATGCCAGTTCCAGCGGCCCCGCTTCGTGTCAGGCCGCCTTGCCCTGCTCGAACTCGTCGACCTGGTGGAGGCTGGTGGACTGTTCGGTGTGCAGGCGCTCGCAGTCGGCCAGGTAGCGTGCAGCAGCGGTGAAGATCTCCCGGGCGAGGTTCACGTCTCGTTCGGTGACCGGCCCGCCGCCCGTGGTGGTGATGGTCATCTGTGCCTCGGTGCTGGACAGGGTCAGGAACGGCCGCTCACCGTCGCCCCCGAACGCCTTGGCCGACATGTCCGAGGTGCAGAAGGAGACGTCGAATCGGGTGACGCCCTCACGGATCGACGCTGTGACGTAGGTGTAGGGCTTGTGTTCACTCACGCCGCCACGTCCTTACCGGCCGAAGCCTTGACCGGAACCGCAGTCGAACGGGGAGAGTGCATCGCCGTTGCCCGAATGGACCAGGCCAGTCGTCCGGTGTTCTGGGCGACGTAGGCGGTGGCGGTCATGCCGTCGAACTCCACCGGCACGAACGGCAGACCCGGCAACGCAGCCGGAACGACCGGCTGAACCGGGGACAGGATCTTGACCGAGACCGTCTTCTGTCCGGCCTTGACGGTCGGATCGGCGTCCATGACAGCGACCTGCCACACCAGCTCTCCGGTGTTCTTGTCCTTGGCGTAGACGGTGCGGCCCTTGGACGAGGCGTCGAAGTCCTTGACCTGCTCGACCTCACCGACGACGAAGCAGCCGTGCGGGAAGACCTGCTCGAAACGGACGGGGATGGGGCCTTGGATGGCCATGATGCAACTCCTGCTGTCGACCCCCCTAGACAGATGCGGCCGTTCCGCGGAGACAAGGTGTCTAGGGGGCTATGCAAGTAAGTTAGGCCGGAGCCGACGAACTGTCTAGGGGGGTCGACAAAAATGCTTAGGAGAATTTCCAGTGCACCGCAGTGGCGTCGTCATGGATCTTGCCCCGAGGCCAGCGGGAGCTGTCCGGATCGCTGTATTCGGCCTCTCGAACACGGCGGATCAGTTCGTCGGGGCCGTCCTGGCCAAGGAGGTCGAGGAGTTGCCGCCAAGTTGCCAGGGCGAAGCGGTCGACGAGGCGGGAGGCGCCGTCGCTCAACAACGCCGCCGCCCGCACCTGATTCACCGGGGCGGTACCGGTGAGGGCCTGTTCTGCGGCGAGGGGATCAACGGAGGCCACCCAGAAACCGCCGTCCCGATTGCGATGATCGCGCAACGTCTCGACGTAGCCTCGAAACGCCTCGGCATGTTCCGGGCTTCCGCCCGGCAGGCCATCCATCAACGCCCGGTAGCGCGCCCCGATGCGGCTCACGCGATCGTCACAGATCACCGTCGGCTCTGTCGTATCGGTGTCGAGGACAACGGCGGAGTCGGCCAGTACCAGCCATTCCAGGACGTCACCCGTACGGCGCAACATCGAGACCGTGGCCGAAGGGGATCCCGCATGCACCAGGTCACAGGTGAAGTCGTGTAACGAGGCGACGTTCTTGATCGACTCGGCAAGAATCTCGGTCAGGGGGCCGGCGCTTTGGGTGACCGCGGACAGCAGGGTTGAGCCGAGCGTGTGGGCGTACCAGGCGACGCCATGGGAGCAGCCCGTTTTCAGTCCCGCCGGGGTCCCGGCGCCGTCCAGGAGTACCACCACGTCAGAGGTGGCCCCGATGAAGTCCTCGTTGGGCCGATCGGGGTGGGCGGATTGGGTGGCGAGACTGAGCCGCACGTCAGTCGTCCTCGTGCCGATAGAGAGGGCCGGCCAGTTGCGTACGGACCGGCTCCCCCGTGGCGGGGTCGTATTCGACGGAGACCACGGTGGAGAAACGCTTGTCACCGACCTGACCCCAGATGGTGGCGATCTCGGAGGCGAGCAGGTCGACGACGCCGAGTGAGCCGTTGGGGTGAATGCCGGCGATGGCCAGGAACGTGCCGTTGCCGTCGGGGCGGGGGAGACGGCCGAGGTAGGCCGAGTCGGTCGGCTGTGGTGGGTCGACCTGGCTGCCGGAGCGGTAGGCGAGGCCGGTCCGGGTGTCGCGCAGCAGCCAGCCGAGGTCGTCGCGCTCCCATCTGATCACGGGGTCGGTGTCGTAGGCGGTGCGCATCGCTTCTGCCATCCGGGGACCGCAGATGACGAGCAGGCCGGGCCGGTTGAGATCGATCTGCCCGTCTACCGAGACGTTGTCGGAGGCCACGGTGAGACCGAAGGAGCGCGCGAGGTCTTCCAGCCGCTTGCCCGAGCGCATGTCGTCCAGGGCGACCACGGGCCGGTTTCGTTCTGGGTCCAGCCGCAGCGGGGTCACCACGGTCACCGTGCCGACACCGAGGAACGCCCCTTCCGGAGCCGGTCCGGTGTGCTTGATCTGGTGAATGCGTCCGCGCGACAGGCCGGCCTGCTCGGCGATCTGCGCATATGAGACGCCTTGGGCGTGCAGCTCTTGGATGACGCGGCGTCGGAGGCGAGCCAGTTCGGTGACCTCCTGTTGCGCGGTGCTCAGTCGCTCGGTTGCGGCCCGGATCAACAGATACGGGTCGTCCATGGCGGCGATGCGTTCAAGGTCACTCGGCGGCACAGTGGATCCCTTTCGGTGGTGCTCAGCCGAGTCTAGCCCCCTAGACGAAATGTCGTCTATCCCCCTTGACAGTACGGCTTTAAGAGGTTCGCCGGTTTTCGGGCTGGTTGCCCGAATCGCTGAGCGTCGCTTTGGCACACCGCGCGTCATCGCACGTGCCCCGTCAGCAGCTCGGCCCAAAGGTCGTGCGCTTCACTGGCGCGGGTTCGGGGAGTCTCACTGACATCGAGCTGAGCGCCTTGCACAGTACGGCGAAGGTAGGACTGCCCGCCTGCCGAGCACAGTTCGTAGATGACCGAACGGCAGTCACAGGTCCAGGCGATCACTCGCCGTCGCCCGTCGTCTCGCGGGTCGATCCAGGCCAGTAGGACATGACCGGCCTGCAACGGTCCCAGGTGCGGGGCCAGGCACCTTCTCACCGCGTAGCCGTCTTCTCAGGAGCCAGGTTCAGGGTGGCCCAGACGATGCGACCCTGCTCGTCTCCGGTCACACCCCAGCTGGCCGCCAGCGCGGCGACGAGGGCCAGGCCGCGTCCCCCTTCCTCGTCTGCTTGAGGAGGGAGAGGGTGCGGTGCGCGCTGGCCGCCCTGGTCCAGGATGCCGAGCCAGATCCGGCCACGGTCGGCTTGGACGGCAACGGTGAAGCAGCCGCCGAACCGGCCGCTTGCGGAGTGACGGATGGCGTTCGTGGCCAGTTCGCTGACGATCAGTTCGGCGTCTTCGATCCCGGACCAGGCACCCAGAAGGGCGGTGACGAATCGTCGCGCTTCGGTGATCGCCACGGGAGAGCCGGGGAAGGTGCGGGACATGCGCCAGGGCGACATAGCGGACTCCGATGTCTAGGGGGCTATACATCCACCGCGCCAGCGTATGAGTGATGCTAGAAGCATCTCAAGGAATTCGACGCATAAATGCGTCAGCGGCTAGAGGTGTGTCGCCAAGGTGCGATAGTCGGCACCGATTCGCCCCAGAAGATCCCGCAGCTTCTCGCCATAGACGGCCACCGCCGCGAACACCTCGAAGGTCTCCCTGTGAGCTGACAGCTCCCCAGGCTCCGTCAACGTCAGATCACCCGTCAGGCTCTCCACCACGCTCACCGCACCGTCATAGACCGTGAACCCATGCAACGGGAACGCCGGAGCCTGCACCGACCACGGCACCACCCCGAGAGTGACATGAGGGAGCGTCGCCACCTGCAGCAGCCGATCAAGTTGAGCGAGCATCAACGCCGGCGACCCCGGCCACGTACGCACAGCCCCCTCGGTCAGCACAAAGGAGAACTCCCGGCCGGACTCGAACAGGACTGCTTGCCCCTCCACCCGAACCGCCGCAGCCTTGGCCGCGTCCTCCTCATCCACCTCGCGACCGATCGCCAACGCCAGCCGGGCATACTCCGCTGTCTGCAACAACGCCGGAACCATTGCCGAAGAAAACACCACCACCCGACGCGCCGACCGCAGCCGGGTGACATTGGCCGCCTCCCGGCCGGCAAGCCCGCCCTTGAGACGAGACACCTCATCGCGCAGCCGCACAAGCAGAGCATCCAGCTCCCCGCGGCCCACATCATCCAGGCCCAACGCCTCAACGAGACGATCCACCGTCTCCGGAACCGGAAGCAGCCGCCCCGTCTCAATCCGAGAGATCGTCGGCTGAGCCACCCCAGCCCGCAACGCCAGATCCTTCCCCGTCAGCCCAGCGTCCTTACGCAGCCGACGCAACAGCTCACCCAGCGCCCGCAGGCGATCCCGACGATCCTCCACACCCAGCGTTCTACCAGCCACCCACACACCGAACGCAGCCCATCACAGATCACTGCCGAATTGTTCTCATGGGGTATCAAGGCGGCGGCGCGGCGCGCCGCCGCACGACCCGCCGCCCGCCAGCCGTC
>NZ_JBEXGU010000085.1:0-37240 GCF_040607515.1 Streptosporangium sp. NPDC005286
CGCCGGCGCGCCGCGGGCCGGCGGGCCGGCGGGGCGCGGGGGGCCGCCCCCCCCCCCCGCGGCCCGGTCCCTGGCCGTGCTGTTCACACGTCCAGTCGAGAGCGCCACGGATCAGCTCCAGTCCTTGAAGATGCCGCGGTACTGGTCGTCCACCTTCTTGAGCATGTCCTCGGGGGTCGTCTTGCCGCCGACCAGCGACTGGTAGCCCTCAAGGAGCGGCTGGAAGAGCTGACCGCCCTCGGGGATCCACGGCCGCGCGGTCGCGGTCTCCATGATGGGCTTGAAGACGGCGACGTCCTTGTTGGCCTGAACGTCGGGGTTGTCGTAGGCGGAGACGCGGGTCGGCAGGAGGCTGATCTCCTTGGCGACCTTTGCCTGGGCCTCCGGGGTGCTCATGAAGCGGACGAACTCGTAGGAGGCGTCGATGTTCTTGGAACCGGCGTAGATCGCCAGGTTCCAGCCGCCGGTGGGGGCGCCGGCCTTGACCGAGCCCGCCGGGACGGGGGCGATGCCCAGGTTCTCCTTGTCCTTGAACTCCTTGCCCTGATAGATCTCCGACAGCGCCCACGGGCCGTTGTAGATCATCGCGGCCTTGCCGTCCTTGAGGGCGGTCATCGCGTTGGCGTAGCTGTCCTGGATCGCGGGCTTGGGCGCGGCTCCGGAGGCGACCAGATCGGCCACCGAGGCCATCGCCTTCACGTTCGCCGGGGAGTTGACGGTGATCTTCTTGTTCTGCACGTCGAGGAGGTCACCGCCCTCGCCGTACATGAAGGGCAGCAGGAAGTAGGAGTCGACGTTGAGCGCGAGGCCGTTGGCCCCGGTCTTCTCCTTGACGTCGAGCGCGGCCTGCTTGAGCTCCTCGACAGTGGCGGGAGCCTTCTCGTGGCCGGCCTCCGCCAGGAGCCGCTTGTTGTAGATGAGCGCGAGGGTGTCGGTGACCTGCGGGACGGCGTACGTCTTGCCGTTGAACTTGGTGCTGCTCAGCGGACCGGCCAGGAAGTCGGACTCGTTCTCCACGGCGCGGCTGCCGTCCAGCGGCTGCAGGTAGCCCAGGGAGGCGAACTGGGAGGTCCAGGCGACCTCCGAGCGGATGACGTCCGGGGCCCCCGTACCCGCCTGCGCCGCGGTCTGGAACTGGTTCTGCGCCTGGTCCGAGGGGACGTTGACGTACTTGACCTTGATGTTCGGATATTTCGCCTGGAACTCGTTGATGAGCGCCTGGAACGTCGGACCCTCGCTGTCCGGCCGGACGGTGTCCCACCAGGTGATCTCGCCGCTGATCTTCGACGGGTCCGTCGCCGCGGACTGGGCGGGGGCCGCCGTGCCGGCGTCACCGCCACCGCAGGCGGAGACCGCCAGGGCGAGGGCCGCGACGATCGTCGCAGCCGAGAAGGCTCGCCGCATGTGTTTCTCCTCAGGTTCAAGGGGACCGGCCAGGGGCGGGGGAAGCCGCCCGGCCGGGTCTGGAGTACGCCGGACGTTACGCCGACGTGAACCCCATTGGAAGAACTTTCTGCAAGGGTCTGCAAAGTCGTTACAAAGTACTCCAAAACCGGGAGGCAAGAGACCTCGGGCCGGAGAGCGCGACGGAGGCGGCACCGTCCCCCGGATGGCAAAAAGTACTATTTATACACTTTTGTTCCTTCGTTGACCCGCTACGGCCTCCTCCAGGTTTTCCCGAATTCAGAAAATTGCCGCAAGGGATTGCATAGAGCAATCCCAGTGAGTAACTTCCGGGCAACACACTCGAAACAACTACCGTGGAGGCCCCGTGGTCTGGCCACTCCCCCCACGGCGCGCGAGAACCACCTTCCTGAGGGGCGCCGCGCTCGCGGCAGCCCTGATCGTCACCCCCCTCGCCGCCACCCCTCTCCCCGCCTCCGCCACCGGTACCTCCGGGTCCGCGGTGTCCGCCCTGGCCTCCGTCTCGGCCCCCGTTTCGGAACGCCCCGCCGAGCCCGTGGTCTCCGCGCTGAGCCGCACCGCCGAGCCCTCGGACAGGGACCTGGCCCGCGACGCGCTCCGCGCCGACCTGAGCCGCGAGCGCTTCTACTTCGCGATGACCGACAGGTTCGCCAACGGCGACACCGGCAACGACCGGGGCGGCCTGTCCGGCGACCGGCTCACCACCGGCTTCGACCCGACCCACAAGGGCTTCTACCAGGGCGGCGACCTCAAGGGGCTGCTCGGCAAGCTCGACTACATCAAGAACCTGGGCAGCACCGCGATCTGGATCACTCCGGCGTTCGTCAACCGCCCTGTGCAGGGCACCGACGCGAACGTCTCGGCCGGCTACCACGGCTACTGGATCACCGACTTCACCAGGATCGACCCGCACCTGGGCACCAACGCCCAGATGAAGGAGCTGGTGCGCGAGGCGCACCGGCGCGGGATGAAGGTCTTCTTCGACATCATCACCAACCACACGGCCGATGTGATCGACTACGCGGAGAAGACCTACTCCTACCGGTCCAAGGGCGCCTATCCCTACGTCGACACCGACGGCGTGCCGTTCGACGACCGGGCCTACGCGGGCAAGAACACCTTCCCCAAGGTGGACACCGGCTCGTTCCCGTACACCCCGGTCGCTCCCGAGAAGGCCAAGACCCCCTCCTGGCTGAACGACCCGACGATGTACCACAACCGGGGCGACTCCACCTTCAGCGGTGAGAACGACCAGTACGGCGACTTCTTCGGCCTCGACGACCTGTGGACCGAGCGTCCCGAGGTCGTCAAGGGCATGACGGACATCTACCAGACGTGGGTGCGCGAGACCGGCCTCGACGGCTTCCGCATCGACACCGCCAAGCACGTGAACATGGAGTTCTGGGAGAAGTTCTCCCCGGCGCTGCGCGGCTACGCGGCCCAGCACGGCAACAAGCGGTTCTTCATGTTCGGCGAGGTCTACTCCAGCGAGCCCGCTTTCACCAGCCGCTACTCCACCCGGGGCCAGATGAACGCCACCCTGGACTTCCCCTTCCAGGAGGCCGCCCGCTCCTTCAGCGGCGGCACCGCGGGCGCGGCACGGCTGGCCCAGCTGTACGCCGGCGACGACTACCACACCGACGCCGACAGCAACGCCGCGTCGCTGCCGACCTTCCTCGGCAACCACGACATGGGCCGCATCGGCCGTTTCATCTCCCAGGACAACCCCGGCGCGCCCGACTCCGAGCTGCTCCGCAGGGACCTGCTCGCCCACGAGCTGATGTACCTCACCCGGGGCCAGCCGGTCGTCTACTACGGAGACGAGCAGGGCTTCACCGGCAAGGGCGGCGACCAGGACGCCCGCGCGTCCATGTTCGCCTCGAAGACCGAGAGCTACCTGAGCGACGACCTGATCGGTACCGACGCGACCCACGCGCGCGACAACTTCGTCCCCTCCCACCCGCTGTACCGGGGCATCTCCGCCCTGGCCGCGTTGCGCGACGCCCACCCGGCCCTGGCCGACGGCGCCCAGATCGAGCGGCTCGCCTCAGGCGGCGTCTACGCCTTCTCCAGGATCGACGCCGCGCGGCAGGTCGAGTACGTCGTGGCGGTCAACAACGCCGAGCAGCCGGCGAACGCGAGCGTGCCCACCTTCTCCGCGGGCGCCGCCTTCACCAGGGTGTACGGGGAGGGCACCGCCGCGCTCACCACCGGCTCGGACACGAAGCTCGCGCTCACCGTCCCCGCCCTGTCGGCGGTGGTCTACAAGGCGTCCGCGAAGCTCACCACCCCGGCCGCGGCCCCGGCCGTCTCCATCGCCCTGCCGGGAGCCGAGATCAGGGGCACCGCCGAGGACGACCGGATCCCGGTCACCGCGACCGTACCGGGAGGTGGCTTCGACCAGGTCACCTTCGCCGCCAAGGTCGGCGGGGACGCCTGGCGGGTGATCGGCACCGACGACGCGCCGAACGCCTCCCCCGCGGGCCGTACCTTCCGGGTCTTCCACGACCTGCGCGGCATCGCGGCGGGCACGAAGATCTCCTACAAGGCGGTGGTGAAGGACTCCGCGGGCCGCTTCGCCTCGGCGAGCGCGGCGGCGACCGTCGGCGCCGAGCCCGACCCCGAGGAGCCGGGCGCGGTCAAGCGCGACTGGCTGGTCGTGCACTACCAGCGCGAGAACTACGACGGCTGGGGCCTGCACGTCTGGGGCGACGTCGAGAACCCCACGGAATGGGCCGAGCCGCTCAAGCTCACCGGCGAGGACGCCTATGGCCGTTTCGCCTGGATCAAGCTCAAGCCCGGCGCGTCCAATGTCGGAATCATCGCCCACAAGGGTGACGAGAAGGACGGCGGCGACCGGGTCGTCAACCCCGCCAGGAACGGCGAGGTCTGGCTCGCGGAGGGGAACGCGGAGACGCACCTGTCCCGCGCGGCCGCCCAGGGCTACACGACGATCCGCTACAGCCGGCCGGACAAGAACTACGACGGCTGGGGCCTGCACCTGTGGGGCGACGGGCTCGCCGACGGGGTGCCCACCGAGTGGGCCACCCCGCGCCCGCCGGACGGCACCGACTCCTACGGCGCGTTCTGGAAGGTCCCGCTGAAGAACGCCTCGACGCCGGTGAACTTCATCATCCACAAGGGCGACACCAAGGACCCCGGCCCCGACCAGTCGTTCACCCCGGCACTCCAGCCGGAGGCCGCCGTCGTCTCGGGCGTGGCGAAGATCCACCCGACCCGGGCCTCGGCCGAGAACGTGGCAATCCTGCACTACCACCGTCCCGACGGGAAATATGAAGGCTGGGGACTGCACCTGTGGGGTGACGTGGCCCAGCCCACCGAGTGGGCCACCCCGCTCCAGCCCACGGGCGAAGACGCCTTCGGCGTCTACTTCCGCGTCCCCCTGACCGAGGGGGCCAAGAACGTGAGCTACATCATCCACAAGGGTGACGAGAAAGACCTTCCCGACAACCAGGCGCTGGACCTCACGGCGACCGGCCACGAAGCCTGGCGGATCGCGGCCACCGAGGGCTACCTGCTGCCACAGCCGGCGGCACGCGGCGCGGACGCCGACCTGTCGAAGTCCTCGGCGCACTGGATCGACCGCGGCACCGTGGTGTGGAAGGTCGAGCCGTCGTCCTCGCTCCGGCACTCCCTGGCCTTCTCCGAGAAGGGCGACATCACCTATGCCAAGGGCGACCTGACCGGCGACATCCGGATCATCCGCCTCCTTCCCGGAGCGCTCACCGAGGCGCAGCGGGCGAAGTGGCCGCACCTGGCCGGGCACGCCGCGTTCACCATCGACCCGCGTGACGCCGACCTCGTCGGGAAGGCACTGCGCGGCCAGGTCGTGGCCGTCGAGCGCGACGCCTCGGGCGCGCTGCTGGCCGCCACCGGCGTGCAGTTGCCCGGCGTACTCGACGACCTGCACGCCAAGGCGGCGACCGCCGGCCTCGGCCCCTCATGGAGCGGTGGCACGCCCGGCCTGTCGGTCTGGGCGCCGACGGCGCGCAAGGTCGAGCTGGCGCTCTACCGCGACCCCTCCGGCGGGGCCCGCACCGTCCACGCCATGCGGCGCGACGACGGCACCGGCATCTGGTCGGTCCGCGGGCAGCAGGGCTGGAAGAACCGCTACTACACCTTCCTGGTCACGGTCTACGCGCCCGCCGAGGGCAAGATCGTCACCAACGAGGTGACCGACCCCTACAGCCTGTCGCTGGCCGCCGGCTCGGGCCGCAGCCAGCTCGTCGACCTGTCCGACCGTTCCCTGCGGCCCGACGACTGGTCGTCACTTGCCAAACCCAAGGCGGTGCCGCAGGAGAAGGCGTCGATCTACGAGCTGCACGTGCGCGACTTCTCCGCCTCCGACACGACGGTCCCCACCTCCAGCCGCGGCACCTACTCGGCCTTCACCGGCGACTCGGCGGGGATGAAGGAGCTGCGCGGGCTGGCCAAGGACGGCCTGACCCACGTGCACCTGCTACCCGTCTTCGACATCGCGACGGTCCCCGAGCGCAGGGCGGAGCGGACCGAGCCCGACTGCGACCTGGCCTCGATGCCCCCCGACTCCGAGGAGCAGCAGGCCTGCGTCGCGCGCACCGCGGCAGGAGACTCCTTCAACTGGGGCTACGACCCGCTGCACTACACGGTGCCCGAGGGCTCCTACGCCGCCGACCCCGAGGGGTCCTCGCGGATCAAGGAGTTCCGGAGCATGGTCGGCGGGCTGAACGGGGCGGGGCTGCGGGTGGTGATGGACGTGGTCTACAACCACACCCACGCCGCCGGCCAGGACTCCACCTCGGTGCTCGACCGGATCGTGCCCGGCTACTACCATCGGCTGCTCGACGACGGCACCGTGGCCACCTCCACCTGCTGCGCCAACACCGCGCCCGAGCACGCCATGATGGGCAAACTCGTCGTCGACTCCATCGTCACCTGGGCCCGCGAGTACAAGGTGGACGGCTTCAGGTTCGACCTGATGGGCCACCACCCCAAGGCGAACATGCTCGCGGTCCGCGCCGCCCTGGACAGGCTGACCGTGGCCCGCGACGGCGTGGACGGGAAGTCGATCATCCTGTACGGGGAGGGCTGGAACTTCGGCGAGGTCGCCGACAACGCCCGCTTCGAGCAGGCCACCCAGGCCAACATGGCGGGCACCGGGATCGGCACCTTCAGCGACCGGCTCCGTGACGCGGTCCGCGGCGGCAGCCCGTTCGACCCCGACCCGCGGGTCCAGGGCTTCGGCTCGGGACTGGCCGGGGCGCCCAACGGGTCGCCCGCCAACGGCGACGAGGCGCAGCAGCGGGCCCGGGTGCTCGGCTACCAGGACCTGATCAAGGTCGGGCTGGCCGGCAACCTCCGCGACTACACCTTCACCGCCTCGAACGGCAGACAGGTCAAGGGCTCGCAGGTCGACTACAACGGCTCCCCCGCCGGATACACCGCCTCGCCGGGCGAGATCGTCACCTACGTCGACGCCCACGACAACGAGACGCTGTTCGACGCGCTGGCCTACAAGCTGCCGCAGGCCACCACCATGGCCGACCGGGTGCGCATGCAGTCGCTCTCGCTGGCCACGGCCGTGCTCGGGCAGGGCACCTCGTTCGTGCACGCCGGCAGCGAGCGGCTCCGCTCCAAGTCGCTGGACCGCAACTCCTACGACTCCGGCGACTGGTTCAACCGGCTGCTCTGGGACTGCTCGGCGGGCAACGGCTTCGGCGCCGGGCTCCCCCCGAAGGCCGACAACGAGGACAAGTGGCAGTACGCCAAGCCGCTGCTCGCCGACCCGGCGCTGAAGCCGGACTGCGCGGCGATCGGCGCGGCCCGCGCCCGCTACGGCGAGCTGTTGAAGATCCGCTCGTCCTCCCCGGCCTTCGGTCTCGGCAGCCTGGCCGAGGTGCAGAAGCGCCTGACCTTCCCGACCAGCGGCACCTCGGAGACCCCGGGTGTCGTGACCATGCACCTGGACGCCTCGGGGATCGACCCGCGCTGGAAGTCGATCACCGTCGTCTTCAACGCGACCCCCGAGACACGGCCGCAGACCGTCGCCGCGCTGAAGGGCACCCAGGTGACGCTCCACCCCGTCCAGACGGCCGGCGACGACGCCGTCGTGAAGCAGTCGACGTTCGACCCCGCCACGGGCACGCTGACGGTCCCGGCACGCACGGTCGCCGTCTTCGTCCAGCCCTGACCCCCGCATATCCCGGAAAGACGGCCGGGCCAGGTGTTGCAGCACCCGGCCCGGCCAGGGAACCCGTCCATCGATCCTGGAGGCCCCCCACTCATGAAATCCTACAGAGTCATCGTTGCCACGGCGTTAAGCGCGCTGGCAGGCGCCGCGGTCGTGGTGCCCGTCGCGCTGAGCACCCCCGCCCAGGCGGCACCGCCCACCCCCGGCCCGATCGTCAAGCTGTGGAACTGGAACTGGAACTCCGTCGCCAGGGAGTGCACCGACGTCCTCGGCCCGGCCGGATACTCCGCCGTGCAGGTCTCGCCGCCGAGTGACTCGATGTCCAAGGGCGGCTCGGTCTGGTGGGACATCTACCAGCCCGCCCGCTACACCCTCACCAGCAAGTTCGGTGACGAGAACGCGTTCAGGAACATGGTGAACGCCTGCCACGCGGCGGGCGTCAAGGTCCACGCCGACGCCGTCATCAACCACATGACCGGCCAGGGCAGCACCAGCTACGGCGGCTACAGCTTCGGCAAGTACAACTACCCGGGGCTCTACTCCTCCGCCGACTTCCACTCCCCCGTCTGCGGGATCAACAACTCCGACTACAGGAACGACGGCTGGCGGGTGCAGAACTGCGAGCTGGTCGGTCTGTCCGACCTCAACACCGGCTCCGAGTACGTCCGCAACCAGATCGCCGGCTACCTCAACAAGCTGACCTCCCTGGGCGTGGACGGCTTCCGCATCGACGCCGCCAAGCACATCAACCCGGGCGACCTGGCCGCGATCAAGGGCAAGCTGACCGGCTCGCCCTACATCCACCAGGAGGTCATCCAGGGCGACAACGAGGCGATCACGCCGAGCCAGTACACCGGGATCGGCGACGTGCACGAGTTCGTGTACGGACGCAAGCTCAAGGAGCAGTTCGCCGGGCAGATCAAGAACCTGCAGAGCTTCGGCCAGGGCTGGGGCCTGTCGGTGCCCAGCGACAAGGCCGTGGTCTTCATCGACAACCACGACACCGAGCGTAACGGCTCGACCATGAACTACAAGTACGGCGACGCTTACAAGCTGGCCAACGTCTTCATGCTGGCCTGGCCGTACGGCACCCAGCGCGTTTACTCCGGGTTCACCTGGGGCGACGGCGAGGGCGGCCCGCCGTCCGCCAACGGCGGCTTCGTCACCGACGTCAACTGCGGCAACGGCCAGTGGACCTGCTTCCACCGCCAGATGAGCGGGATGGTCGGCTTCAACCGCGCCGTCGCCGGCACCTCGGTCGGCAACTGGTACGACAACGGCAACAACGTGATCGCCTTCAGCCGCGGCAACAAGGGCTGGGTCGCGATCAACAACGAGAGCGGCAGCGTCACCCGTACCTTCTCCACCGGCCTGCCCGCCGGAACCTACTCCAACGACGTGGGCGGCGGCACGGTGACCGTCGACTCGAACGGCTCCGCCTCGGTGACCGTCCCCGGCAAGAGCGCGGTCGCCATCCACGCCGGCGGCGTCAGGCCCACCGACCCGCCGCCCGGTGACGCGACCGTCTACTACGCCACCGACTGGACGACCGCCAACATCCACTACCAGCCCACCGGCGGCGCCTGGACCACCGTCCCCGGCGTCGCCATGAACGAGACCGCCTGCACCGGCTGGAAGAAGAAGACCGTCGCCCTCGGCACCGCCACCGGGCTCAAGGCCGCCTTCAACAACGGCTCCGGCACCTGGGACAACAACGGCGGCTCCGACTACACCATCGGCCGCGGGGTGAGCACGGTCAAGAACGGCGTCGTGACCGCCAACGCCACCTCCCCCTGCGGCCCCGAACCCAGCCCCACCCCGACGGTGAACCCCGGTAAGGTCGCCACCTCCTTCAACGCGAACGTGACGACCTCCTACGGCCAGAACGTCTTCGTGGTCGGCGACATCGCCGAACTGGGCAGTTGGAACCCGGCCAACGCGGTGGCGCTCTCATCGGCCGACTACCCGGTCTGGAAGGTCACGGCCAACCTGCCGGCCAACACCGCGGTCTCCTACAAGTACATCAAGAAGAACCCCGACGGCTCGGTGACGTGGGAGAGCGACCCCAACCGGTCCTTCACCACTCCGGCGAGCGGCACCGCGACGCGCAACGACAGCTGGCGCTGACCTTCGGGCCGGACCTCGGCCCGGCCCACCATCCCGGGTGCCCACCGGCGCCCCGGCCCACCCCCCGCCGCCTCGCACAGAGGAACCCCATGCGCTCATCTCCCAAACGCGCCCTCAGACTGCTCACCGTCGCGGCCTTCGGCCTGACCTCCGCCGTCGTCCCGCTGTCCGCGGCCCTGGCCGCCAACAGCGTGACCGTCTACTACGCCACCGGCTGGACGACCGCCAACATCCACTACCAGCCCACCGGCGGCGCCTGGACCACCGTCCCCGGCGTCGCCATGAACGAGACCGCCTGCACCGGCTGGAAGAAGAAGACCGTCGACCTGGGCTCGGCCACCGGGCTCAAGGCCGCCTTCAACAACGGCTCCGGCACCTGGGACAACAACAACGGCGCCGACTACACCATCGGCACCGGGACCGTGAAGGTCTCCGGCGGCCAGGTGACGTCGGGTGACCCGTGCTCGGGAGGCGAACCACCGGGCAACCAGGCCGTCGTCTACTTCTACAAGAAGACCAGGGGCTGGACGACCGCCAACATCCACTACCAGCCCACCGGCGGCGCCTGGACCGCCGTCCCCGGCGTCGCCATGAACGAGACCGCCTGTGCCGACTGGGCCAAGAAGACCGTCAGCCTGGGCTCGGCCACCGGGCTCAAGGCCGCCTTCAACAACGGCTCCGGCACCTGGGACAACAACAACGGCGCCGACTACACCATCGGCACCGGCGTCAGCACCGTCAAGAACGGCGTCGTGACCGGCAACGCCGCCGACCCGTGCACCCCCGAGGTTCCGGACACCGAGAAGCCCAGCACGCCGACCGGTGTGACAGCGGCCGCGACCGGTGTCTCGATCGCGCTGGCCTGGAGCCCCGCCACCGACAACGTCGGGGTGACCGGCTACAAGGTCACCCGCACCGGCGGCACCGGGGGAACCAAGGTCGTCGACGTGACGGCCACCGTGCACTCCGACACCGGCCTGGCGGAGAACACACTCTATCGCTACACCGTCCAGGCCAGGGACGCCGCCGGCAACCTCTCCGGGGCGAGCGAGGAGGCCACCGCCACCACCGGGAAGAAGCCCGAGGAGCCCAAGGGCGGCACCCCGCTCGGCGGCGACCCGCGCGAGGACTCCATCTACTTCGTGATGACCGCCCGGTTCGCCGACGGCGACACCTCCAACAACCGGGGGGGCAGCCAGCACGTGAAGTCGGGCAACGCCGCGAACAACGACCCGATGTTCCGCGGTGACTTCAAGGGCCTGGTCGACAAGCTCGACTACATCAAGGGCCTCGGCTTCTCCGCCCTGTGGATCACCCCGGTCGTGCTCAACCGCTCCGACTACGACTTCCACGGCTACCACGGCTGGGACTTCTACCGGGTCGACCCCCGCCTGGAGTCCGAGGGCACGTCGTACCAGGATCTGATCAACGCCGCCCACGCCAAGGGCATCAAGATCTACCAGGACGTCGTCTACAACCACAGTTCCCGCTGGGGCGCCAAGGGCCTGTTCACCCCCACCGTGTGGGGCGCGCGCGACGATCAGTGGAAGTGGCTCTACAGCGAGAAGGTGGCGGGCCGGGAGTACGACCCGATGCAGGAGCATCAGGGGAACGCCCCGGACCTGACGGCCGCGCAGAACGCGATGGCCAAGGGCAGGCCGTACAACGGCGACCAGTGGTCCACCACCGAGCCGGCGGGCAACACCTGCCGTAACTGGGGCACTCCCACCCAGTGGAGCAGCCCCGAGGGGTACCGCATCTACAACTGCCAGTGGCCGAATCCGACCTCCGGCATGTTCCCCGCGAACTACTACCACCAGTGCTGGATCGGCAACTGGGAGGGCGAGGACTCCCGTAGCTGCTGGCTCCACGACGACCTGGCCGACTTCAACACGGAGAGCAAGGTCGTCCAGGACTACCTGATCGACGTCTACAACAAGTACATCGACATGGGCGTGGACGGTTTCCGCGTCGACACCGCCGTGCACATCCCCAGGGTCACCTGGAACCGCCGGTTCCTGCCCGCGATCCGCGAGCACGCGACCGCGAGGTTCGGTGCGGAGAAGGCCAAGGACTTCTACGTCTTCGGCGAGGTCGCCGCGTTCGTGCACGACAAGTGGAACCGCGGCTCGGTGAACCACTCCGCCCAGTTCTTCACCTGGAAGGAGCGCAAGGAGTACAGCGCCGACGACGTCCGAGCGGCGATCGAGCAGTACGACTACGAGAACCTGATGGGTCCGGGCAACCAGCCCACCAGCACCAACGCCACGCTGAACGGCAACACCTACCACGCGCCCGACCACAGCAGGTTCTCCGGCATGAACGTCATCGACATGCGCATGCACATGAACTTCGGCGAGGCGTCCAACGCGTTCGGCAACGGCAAGGACTCCGACGACAGCTACAACGACGCCACCTACAACACCGTCTACGTCGACTCCCACGACTACGGCCCGAACAAGTCCTCGGTCCGCTACGACGGCGGCACCGACGCCTGGGCGGAGAACATGAGCCTGATGTGGACCTTCCGCGGCATTCCGACGCTCTACTACGGCTCGGAGATCGAGTTCCAGGCGGGCAAGCCGATCGACTGCGGGCCGACCTGCCCGCTGGCCACGACGGGGCGCGCCTATTTCGGTGACCACCTGGCGGGATCGGTCACCGCCTCGGGCTTCGGCACGGTGTCCAGTGCCTCGGGCACGGTGGCGCAGACCCTCGACAAGCCGCTGGTCAAGCACGTGCAGCGGCTCAACCAGATCCGCAGGGCCGTCCCGGCGCTGCAGAAGGGGCAGTACTCCACCGAGGGTGTCTCGGGCGGCATCGCCTACAAGCGTCGTTTCACGCAGGGGTCCGTGGACAGCTTCGTGCTGGTCTCGGTCTCCGGGAACGCCACCTTCACCGGCATCCCCAACGGCACCTACGTCGATGCCGTCACCGGTGACAGCAAGACCGTCACCGGCGGAACGCTCACCATCTCCCTGAGCGGCAAGGGCAACATGAGGGCCTACGTGCTCGCACTGCCCGGCAACCCCGCTCCCGGCAAGATCGGCGTCGCGGGGCCGTACCTGAGGTAACCGCGTCCGAAGGCACCGCCCGGATCGGCTCGGAGGCCGGATCCGGGCGGTGTCGCGCCTTTCACCGCGCGCGATGCCGCACTACCCCGACGTAGGTCGGCTCCGGCTCCCCCGCCGGGGTGTCGCGGCGGGCGCGGGCCGTCAGGAGTCGATCAGCTTCGCGAAGCCCGGGTAGTCGACCACGATCCCGTCGTCGTCGAAGACGAGGTCGGCGTGCAGGCCCCCGCTCTCGCAGCGCACCAGGTTGGGACCGAGGTGGGTGTAGCGCTGGGGATGGTGGCTCACGTGCAGGTGGGGCACCTGGACCGAGGCCGTGACGATGTCCACGTGCCCTTTGGAACCGTTGAGGCCGTGCCGCAGGACCGGCATGGTGTGCGTCAGCGGCGAGAGCTCCAGATCGCAGTCGAGCGCGTCGTTCAGGACGTTCATGTCCCCGCCGGGCAACGCCCCGTCCAGGCGCCCCTCCTCGTAGGTCTCACAGGACCAGGCTCCGTGGACGGAGCGGCGCAGATCGAGGGACCGGGACCAGCCCGCGCCGTGAGCCCGTACCGTCAGCAGCTCGGTGATGTATCCGGGCAGCACGCGCAGCGTGTATTCCAGCCGGTAGGGCACCGGATCCGTGCCGATCGCCACGCCGACCGCCATCATCTCCCCGGTGAGGTCGACCTCCGCGTATTCGGCTCCCTCGTCCTTCAGCCACACGAGCCCGCGCATCGCCGTCCCCCCGCCCGCTCCTTCCCGGCCCACGAGTGAGATGACCCGGCGGCACGGGAATACCCCTGGCCGGTGAGCGTGAACCTCCACACCATTCCAAGAACGTTAAACAAGACGCGTACCCCCTCGGCTCTCCGGCGCGGGGCCCGGCTACGGTATGCCGGGTGCAGGCGGTTATTGCGGCTTTCGTCCCGATATGGTGCATCGGTGCCCTCGGCTGGCTGGCCGCCCGTTCCGGGTCGGCGAGCGTTCAGGTCCGGCAGGCGCTGACGAGGTTCGCGTTCACCATCGCGATGCCCTCGGTGCTGTTCACCACGCTCAGCCGTACCCCGCTCAGCCAGATCCAGCCCGGCCCGCTGCTCGCCTTCGCGATCAGCACCTTCACCGTCGGCCTGCTGGCACTGGCGCTGTTCCGCGGCAAGCTGCCCGACCGGGTGACCGGCGCGATGGCGTCGTCCTATGTCAACGCCGGCAACCTCGGCATCCCCGTCGGCCTCTACGTCCTGCACGACGCGACGTTCGTGGTGTCGGTCCTGATGTTCCAGGTCCTGGTGGTCTCCCCGCTGCTCTTCCTCGGTCTCGGGGCCGGCGGCTCGTCCTTCCTCGCCCCGCTGCGGACGCCGATCGTGGCGGCCTCGATCCTCGGCCTGGGCGTGTCCGCCCTCGGCTGGCGGTTGCCCGACCTCGCGCTGCGGCCCCTGGAGATCCTCGGTGGCGCCGCGGTGCCCCTGGCGCTCTTCTCACTGGGCATGTCCCTGAACGGCTCGGCCGTCGCCTGGCGCGGAATCGGACCGGTGGTGGTGCTCAAACTACTGCTCCAGCCGCTGGTCGCTCTCCTGGCCGGACGTTTCCTCCTCGATCTCGACGGTCCCGCGCTCTTCGCGGCGGTCCTGTTCGCGGGACTTCCGACCGCCCAGAACACGTTCGTGTACGCCGCCGAGCACGGCCGTCCCACCGAACTGCCCCGCGACGCCATCCTCGTCTCCAGCCTCCTGTCCCTGGTGACCCTGTCCGTCATCGCCCTGCTGGGAGCCGGGTGATCCGAGAGATCCGTCCGTCCGGTACGTTCGCTCATCATCTGGGCGAGCGTGGTGACGAAGTGCCGTCTCCCGAGAACGAGGTCCATCGCGCCCAACAGCGCATGCGGGCGCTATGAGGCGTGAGTGGAGGCCTGCCGAAGTGCTTCGATCACGGTCGTGATCGCGGGCCGTCGCGCGCTGCCGGAGCGAACGGCAGCCACGATCTTCCGATCGGAGAGACCGATGATCGGGCGAGCGACGACGCCGGCCCTGGGCTCGACCGCGAGCTCGGGGAGCACCGCGACGGACAGTCCTGCGGCGACGTGGGAGAGCAGCACACCGTAGCTGGAGAAGCGACCGGCGACGATCGGCTCGAATCCGGCGAGCCGGCAGTGACGAGGAACGAGCTCACCCAGGTACGTGCCCGAGTGGTCCAGCGCCCACCGCTCCGCGGCGAGATCGGTGAGCGAGACGACGTCGAGCTCCCCCACCGCATGAGCCGCGGGCGCGACAAGCAGGAGCGGGTCGGTCGCGAGCGGGATCACCGTGATGATGGGGCTCAACAGCGAGCCGTCGGCTTCGTCGACGGTGACCACGAGATCGCAGCGGCCCTGATGGAGCGCCACCATGCTCTCGCGCGGCTCAATCTCGAGCAGCTCCAGCCTCAGCCGCGGGTGCGTGCGCGCCACAGCCGTCACCGCCTCGATCAGGATCGGGGCGATCGAGCTGGCGAACCCGCCCACGCGTAATTGTCCCGCGGGTTCGGTTGTGACCTCGGCCAGCTCCGCCTCGATGGAATCCATGTGGTCGCGCAGCTCGCGCGCCCGTTCCACGAGCGTCACACCGGTCGGCGTGAGGGTGAGGGTTCGGCCAACCCGTTCGAAGAGCTGCACTCCCGTCTCGGCCTCCAGCACGGTGAACTGCTGCGACACCGTCGAGGGGCTCAACATCAGTTCCGCCGCCACGGCGCGCACGGTTCCGACCCGCTCGAACACATCGAGAAGCCGAAGTCGCCACGGGTTCAGAGTCATGACACGCAGCCTACTGTTCGATGGAACCGAACAGAATGATGGAAATGCTGTGATGGACATGCACAGTCTGACGTCAGTACCGTCGAACCATGTCGTCCATCGCCTCCGAACCCCCACTCGCCTCCGATGCTGCGTTCTGGTCAGATGTTGACAAGCACGTCATCCGGTACGGCGCCCCGTTCGTTCCGGAGATAATCGCGCGCGCCGAGGGAAGTTTCGTCTACACCGAAAGGGGGCGGAAGATCCTCGACTTCACGTCGGGGCAAATGAGTTCCATCCTCGGCCACTCGCACCCGGAGATCGTGGCGACAGTGCAGCGCCAGGTCGCCGGTCTCGACCACCTCTACAGCGGCATGCTCTCCAGGCCGGTCGTCGAGCTCTCGCGACGCCTGGCCGAGACGCTGCCCGACCCTCTCACCAAGACCTTGCTGCTGAGCACGGGTGCGGAGTCGAACGAGGCGGCTATCCGGATGGCGAAGCTTGTCACTGGAAAGCATGAGATCGTGTCGTTCGCGCGGTCCTGGCATGGCATGACCCAGGCCGCAGCCGGGGCGACCTACAGCGCAGGACGCAAGGGATACGGTCCGACCGCCCCGGGCAACATCCCGATCCCGGTCCCCTACGAGTATCGGCCCGATTTCATCGACGCGGAGGGGCGACTTGACTGGCGGCGCCAGCTCGACGTCGCCTTCGGGCTCGTGGACGCGCAGTCCACGGGAAACCTCGCCGCCTGCATCATCGAACCGATCTTGAGCTCCGGGGGAGTCATCGAACCGCCGCTCGGCTACCTCGCGGCACTCAAGCGCAAGTGTGTGGAGCGCGGGATGCTCCTCATCCTCGACGAGGCTCAGACCGGGCTGTGCCGTACCGGCACCTGGTACGCCTTTCAGCGCGACGGCGTCGTTCCCGACATCCTGACCTTGTCGAAGACGCTCGGCGCCGGCCTGCCACTGGCCGCAGTCGTCACCTCGGCCGAGATCGAACAGGCCGCCGCCGAGCGGGGGTTCCTCTTCTTCACCACGCACGTCTCCGACCCCTTGGTCGCCGCCGTCGGCAACACCGTGCTCGACGTACTCGAACGTGACGCGCTCGATGCGCGAGCGACCGAGTTGGGGGTGTTCCTGCGCGCCGGTCTGCTGTCCATCCAGCACCGGCACGCCATCGTCGGCGACGTGCGTGGTCGCGGACTCCTCCAGGGAATCGAACTCGCGCCCGGCACCGGCGCCGAGGAGAGCTCGGACGAGCTCGGAGCGGCCATCACCCGCCGCTGCCTCGAACTCGGCCTCCACATGAACATCGTGCAGCTGCCGGGAATCGGCGGCACGTTCCGGATCGCCCCCACTCTCACCAGCACCGAAGACGAGATCACCCTCGGCCTGGAGATGCTCGACCAGGCGATCGAAGACGTGATCACACGAACGCACCTCGCTGCTTGACCGGGAAAGAGGAGAGCGCCACGGTGGCGACGGCCGTCAGACCGTGGGCGCGTTGGCGTCCTGGCTCACCACCGCGAGCACCCCGTCGATCTCGGAGAGCGCGGTGGTCAGCTCGGTTATCAGGCCGGCTCCGTGCACGGTGAGCCAGAGCGAGACGGTCTCCGGGACGTGGCGCTCGCCGCGCTGGTCGATGGAGAGCTCGTCCACGACGAATCCCCGGTGCGTGCATTCGGCCAGTACCAGCCGGAGCACGCCCCTCCTGTCGAGATAGGTCAGATGGAGCCGTGAGGGGGCGTACCTGGACCAGGGAAGCCGGTCGGCCAGCGGGGTGAGGACGAGTACCGTCATGAAATAACCCACGGTCACGGCCGTCGCCAGCAGCCACAGCCCCGCCCCCGCCGCCATGCCCACCGCGGCGGTGAGCCAGATCGCCGCGGCGGTGGTGAGACCGCGGACCGCGTCGCCGCGGACGAATATCAGGCCGGCGCCGATGAAGCCGATGCCGGAGACGATCTGGGCGGCCACCCGGGACGGATCGAGGGTGACGTGCTCTCCCAGCACATCGGCGAAGCCGTATTTCGACACCAGCATGAACAGGGCGGCGGCGAAACCGACCAGGGCGTGGGTGCGCAGTCCCGCGCTCTTCTGGCGGATCTCCCGCTCCAGGCCGATCGCGGCCGAGAGCACGAAGGCCAGGGCCAGCTCACCGATCTGCGTCCAGCCCTGTCCTGCCAGGTCACCGAGAGGTGCCAGCGCCACCACCTCCAGGTCGGGCCGGCAGGCCCCCTCCCGACCCCGGCCCGCCGGGAAGGGCCGGGCCGCCGCTCGGTGTCTCTTTCCTCGCTACGCCGCCTCCGCGGCCTGCCCGGCTTCCCGCAAGAGGGGCGAGAACCGCTGTTCGGTCAGATAGTGACCGATCCCGACGATGAGCACGAGGGGCCATTCGACGACTCCGAGCGCGCCCAGCGCACCCAGCACGCCGTAGAAGACCAGTCGGTCCGCCGGTGGCACGGTCAGTGTGCCGATCACCGGCAGGCTGATGTGCGGCCGCTCCGGCCCACCCGCCTGGTCGCCCGCTCTGCCATCCAGAGCGATGGCGGTTCCCTTGACCATGACAGCCTCCGTGAATCACGACGTACTGTCGCAAGTCCCCGGCCTCACGTGGCCTGTAACACCGTTTGATGAGAACTTTGCCCGTCCCCGGGTCCTCAGCTCCGGGCCAGGCGCCAGATGTGGAAGGCCGGGCCGTCGGCGGGCAGCGTGACGGTGCCGTCGGCCTCGGGGGACAGTTCCGCGTCGCCGTACACGGGCAGGCACCGGGCGCCGAGCGGGAGCCGCACCGGCCGGTGGGCGGCGCGGGCGGCCAGGATCAGCAGGCGTTCGCCCGCGCGCTCCCGGACGTAGACCACGGCGTCCTCGGAGACGTGCAGCCAGCGCAGGCCTCCGTGGCGCAGGGCGGCCTCGCCCCGGCGCAACGCGATCAGGTCGCGGTAGACACCGAGGGTGCCCTGGTCCCACCTCTCCGGCCGGTCCCAGGGCATGGTCCGGCGGGAGTCCTCTCCCCACGCGCCCTCCAGGCCGATCTCGTCGCCCGCGAACACCATGGGCGTGCCGGGCAGGGTGAGCATCAGCCCGGCGGCGACCTCCACCAGAGCGGGGTCCCCTCCGCATATCGTGCGGATCCTGGCGGTGTCGTGGGAGCCGAGGATCGACCAGGAGTGGACCAGCGAGCGCCACGACAGGTGGCCGGAGAAGGCACGGATCGTCGCCACCGCGTCGCCGCCGCCGATCCTGGGCACCTCCGCCGGAACCCCGAGGAACGGCAGGTGGACCTCGGGGCCTCGCAGCCAGCTCCACACCGGGCGGGTGAAGCCGGCGTAGTTCATCGTCCCCTGCCAGCCGCCGACGTCGAGATCACCGGTGGCGTCGTGCGCGTGCTCGGCGACGAGCAGCCTGTCCGGGCACTCGTCGGTCATCGCCCGCCGGATGCGCCTGGCCACCTCGTGCGCGTGGTCCGCCTGGCGGAGCCTGCCGGTCATGTTGGCCACGTCGATGCGCCACCCGTCCAGGCCGAACCGGAGCCAGCTGCGGACGACCTCCTCCATCGCCCCCGCCAGCCGCTCGCTCGACCAGTCGAGCTTGGGCAGGGACGGAACGCCCATCCATGCCTCGTAGCCCAGATCGTCGTCGGTGAAGAAGAACATCTCCCGCTCGGCGGCACCCTTGTCCCGCAGCGCCGCCTGGAACCAGGCATGGGTGTCGCCGCAGTGGTTCGTCGTGAGGTCGCCCAGGATGCGCATGCCCCTGCGATGCACCTCGTCGATCAGCGCGCGGTAGGCCGCGTCGCCTCCGAGCAGCGGGTCGACCTCGGCGAAGGAGGAGGCGTTGTAGCGGTGGTTGGAGGCCGCGGGGAAGACCGGCGTCAGGTAGAGGGTGTCCGCGCCGAGGGCGGTGATGTGGTCCAGCCTGGAGCGGACGCCGTCCAGGTCGCCGCCGAAGATCTGCCGCGAGGTGTCGGGCCCGCTCCCCGCGACGGGGTCGTCCCAGCCGCGGGGGATCGCCCACGGCGGCAGGTCGCGTGTCGTGCCCGAGGAGGCGAACCGGTCGGGGAAGATCTGGTAGATCACGCCGCCGGCCGCCCACGCGGGTGGGGCGGCGTGGGTGACCAGCTTGAAGTCGGTGGTGTCCGGAACGTCGTGGGTGGCCAGGCCGGAGGCGGTCAGCCAGCGGTAGCCGTCCGGACCGCCGATGAGGAAGCGGTAGCCGGTCACCTGGTTGCGGGCCACGATGTCGGCCCGCCACCAGGTCTCCCGTTCGGTCTCGCGGTCGATCACCGCCTCGGCGAAGTGCGGTTCGCCGTCCGGCGTGGTCCGCACGTGCACGCCGGAGCGGTGGCCTCGCGGAGTGCGGACGAAGACGGTGACCGTCTCTCCCGGCTCCGGCGCCTCCGTGCTGACGTGGTCGGGCGAGCCGTCGTGATGGAATCCCCGGTCTATCATGATCAACCTTTCACCGCGCCCGCGGTGAGCCCGTGGACGATGTATCTCTGCAGGAACTGGAAGACGACGACGGTCGGGATCGCGGTGAGCAGCGTGCCCACCGCGAACATGCCGAAGTTGGCGTTGCGCTGGTCGGCCAGCAGGCTGAACAGCCCGACCGCGAGGGTGCGGGCGTCGTCGCCGGTGAGGAAGACGCTGGCGATGAGGAACTCGTTGATCGTCCCGATGAAGACGAGCAGCGCGCTGATCGACAGGATGGGCGCCGAGAGCGGCAGGATCACCTTGCGGAACGCCTGGGTGGGCGTGCAGCCGTCGATCAGCATGGCCTCGTCGAGCTCCCGGGGGATCGTGTCGAAGAAACCCTTGATCAGCCAGGTGTTCACGCCGACCTGGCCACCGATGTAGAGCAGGACCACGCCCCAGATGCTGTTGAGCCCGAAGACGGGCCAGTTGTCACTGATCACGCTGAAGATGACGTACAGCGGGACGATGGCCAGGAACTGCGGGAACGCCTGGATCACCAGCAGCGCCACCAGGCCGGTACGGCGACCGGCGAAGCGGAAGCGGCTGAAGGCGTAGGCGGAGACCGCCGACACCGTCACCGACAGCACGGCGGTGAGCCCGGCGATCAGAACGGAGTTGAGGTACCAGGTCGGGAAGGCCGTGGTCTCGAAGAGGTCCGTGACGTTGGCGAGATCGGCGCCGCTCGGGAACAGGGTCGCCGAGCTGAGCGTGCCGAGCGGGTTGAGCGCCGAGGAGACCACGAACAGGATCGGGAAGAGGGCGAAGGCGGTGACGGTGATCGCCACCAGGTGCCGGAGGATCAGTCCGCTCCTCATCGGTCCACCTCCTGGAAGGCCCGGGTACGCCGGAAGCTGATGATCGAGAGCACCGCCACGATCAGGTAGACGTAGATGGACATCGCGGAGGCCAGGCCGTACTGCGCGCCCTGTTGCCCGAAGGCGAGCCGGAAGGTGTAGGTGATCAGCAGGTCGGTCGCCCCCATCGTCGGGTTGTCGGCGGGGAACGGGCCTCCGGCGGTGACCAGGAAGATGCCGTTGAAGTTGTTGAAGTTGAACGCGAACGACGAGACCAGCAGCGGGGCCAGCGCGAGCATCAGCAGCGGCAGCGTGACCTTCACGAACCGTTGCCAGGCGGTCGCGCCGTCCACCTGGGCCGCCTCCAGATACTCCTGCGGAATCGTCTGCAGCGCCCCGGTGGCGATCAGGAACATGTAGGGAAAACCCAGCCAGAGCTGGACCAGCAGCACCGACAGGCGGGCGGTGAGCGGGGCGCCGAGCCAGTCGACGTCGAGCCCGAGCATCCTGTTGATCAGCCCGAAGTCGGTGTTGAACATGTCCCGCCAGACCAGCAGCATCGCGAAGGCCGGCATGGCGTACGGCAGCACGATCAGGGTCCGGTAGGCCCGTACGGCACGCATCCGGGGATGGTGCAGCACCAGCGCGACCGCCACCCCGAGCGCGGCGGTCAGCACCACGACGGACGTGGCGTAGACCAGGTTCCAGCCGAAGACGCCGAGGAAGTGCGCGTTGATCTTCGGGTTGGTGAGCGCGGTGGTGAGGTTGGCCAGGCCGACGTCGACCTTCCAGCCCTGCGCCAGCGCCTGCCCGTCGTCGGAGACGAACCTGCCCTGCTCCTCGTCGGCCCGCCAGATCCTGTCCTGGCCGGTGACGCAGTCGCAGACCGCGTCGTAGGCGAGCGTCGCCGTACCCCGGTAGGCCCTCGACAGGCCCTGGCTGCGGATCGCCCCGCCCTCGACGGGCACGACCAGCTCGGTGATCTCCGAGCCCCTGGCGGAGGCCTGCGCGGCGGTCAGCACCGTGTAGCCGTCGGCCGCGGTGATCCGGCCACCGGCGCCGAGGGTGGCGCCCTCCAGGGGGCGCAGCCCCTCGGCGGTGCCGGTGTAGGCGCGTCCTTCCACCGCCAGCAGGAAGACCAGGTCTCCGTCCTTCTCGGCCACGGTGAGCCGGTACTCGGCGGAACCGGGCCGGCGCTTGACGGAGGAGGTCTCGATCGCGGTGATCGCGTCCTGCTTGCTCCCCAGGTGACCGTCGCCGATGTTGGTCAGCGCCAGCGACATCGTGTGGACCACCGGGAACACCTGGAAGGCGAGGACCAGGAGCGTGGTGGGCAGCAGGTACTTGGCGGGCAGCCGCCGCGGCGTCAGGTAGACGAGGAGACCCGCGGCGGTGACGACCGCGACGATCCCCACCCCGATCCAGTTCTCCGCCGCCACCAGCGGCGCGACCGCCCAGAGCGCGACGGCGACGATGAGCCCGAGCACCAGGACCCGCAGCGCGATCCCGCCCGCGCTTCCCGGCCATGCCCCGGTCGCCACGGCCCGCCCGCGTCCGCGGCGGGGCCGCTCAGGCGGCGGCGTCGCCTGGCGTGACCGAGCCCCCCGGCCCTCCTGGGCCGCGCGCCCGTGCCCGATTTCAAGAAGGACATCCCCCTCGCGGGGAGGGCGACGCCCCTCCCCGCTCCGGAATCGTCTCGTGTTCACTGCTCGAGCTGCTCGGCGATGGCCTTGGCGGCCGCCTCGACCGCCGGAGGCACCGGCTCACCCTTCACCGCGGCGTGGATGAGCGTGTTGAACGGCCCCCAGATGGCCACCATCTGCGGGATCGCGGGCAGCGGCGTGCCGTTCTCCGCGGCGGCCTGGAACTTGGCGACATCGGGGTCCTTGCCCGCCGCGTACGTCAGGGCCTCGTTCAGGGCGGGCATCCGCGGCTCGGCGTCGAACAGCGCCCGCGCCACCTCGGCCGAGGCCAGGGTGCCGGTGACGAACTCCTGGGCGAGCGCCTTGTTCTTGCCCTTGCTCGCCACGAAGAAGGACTGCACGCCCACGAACGGCTTGGCGGGCTCGGCCCCCTTGAAACCGGGCACCGGGGTGACGTCGTACTTCACGCCCGCCTTGCGGGCGTCGGCCAGCCGCCACGGCCCGGCGACCATGAACGCGGTCTTTCCCTCGTTGAAGGCGGCCGCCGAGTTGTCGGAGGTGAAGGAGCGCTTGAGCGCCCCCTCCCCCTTCTCACCGAGCTTGGCGATCCTCTCGAAGGCCTCGACGGACTCCTTCTCGCCCACACCCAGCTCGGACGGGTCGGGGTCGCCGCTCGGGGTGGTGCCGAACAGGTGGGCGCCCGCCGAGGTGTAGAGCGGGTACAGGTGGTAGGTGTCACCGGACTGGCCGTCCTGCTGACTGACCGGATAGCCGATGATCTGCTCGACCTTCCCGGCGGCCTTGAGCTTCTTGCCCGTCTCGACCAGCTCGTCGAAGCTCCCGGGGGCCTCCGGCGCCAGCTCGGTGTTGCGGAACAGCGCCAGGTTCTCCACCGCGTACGGCACGCCGTACACCTGGCCGTCGTAGGTGACGGCCTTGCGAGCCACGTCCACGTACCCGGCGAGCTGGTCCTCCGTCATCTGGATCGGGTCGATGAGGCCGTTCTGCACCAGGTTGCCGATCCAGTCGTGCGCGCCGACGACCACGTCGGGGCCCTTGCCCGCCTGGGAGGCGGTGGTGAAGGTCTGCTGCTGGTTCTGGGCCACGACGACGACCTCGGCCTTGATCCCGTTCTCCTCGGCGAACGCCTCGGCGAAGGGCTTGAGGGTGTCCGAGCGCATCTGGTCGGCCCAGATGAGCAGGGTGGTGTCGCCGGCGGCGGCCGGGGCCGGGGAGGGCTGCCCCTGCGCCTGCGTGTTTCCGCCGCAGGCGGTCAGCACAAGGCCGAGCGTGAGGGCTCCGGCGAGGGTCTTTATGGGTCTGCGCACGCTTGAGCTCCAGGTGGGAAGGGGTTTTCAGGGGGTGCACCGTGATGTGCGCCGAAGTTAACAGAGGGTTCATCCAGCCTGGAATGCGTTGCAGGAAATTGCGGCAATGTTTCAGAATCTCTTGCAGAGTTTCAGAAAGCTGATCCACAATCACTGACCATGGCGGCACGACTCGACGAGATCGCCCGGCAGGCCGGGGTCAGCAAGGCGACGGTCTCCCGGGTGCTCAACGAGCGCCCCGGGGTGAGCCCGAGGGCCAGGAGCGCGGTGCTCACCGCCATGGACGTGCTCGGTTACGAGCGTCCGAACGGGTTGCGCCCGCGAAGCTCGGGGCTGGTCGGGCTGATCACCGCCGAGTTGCAGAATCCGGTTTTCCCGTTCTTCGCCCAGGTGATCGAGACGGGGCTGGCGCGCCACGGATACACCGCGGTTCTGTGCACGCAGACCCCCGAGGGGGCAGGTGAGGACGAGTACGTCGGGATGCTGCTGGACCGTGGCGTCTCCGGCATTCTCTTCGTCTCCGGGCTGCACGCCGACACGACCGTCGACCACTCCCGCTACCACGGCCTCAGGCGGCGGCGGCTGCCCATCGTGTTCGTCAACGGTGACGTCCCGGGCCTCGGCGTTCCCTGTGTCTCCTGCGACGACGTCACCGCGGGCCGTATCGCCGCGCGCCACCTCGTCGAGCTGGGCCATCGTCGCATCGGGTTCCTCAGCGGCCCGTTGCGCTACTCCACGGTCCAGCGGCGGCTCGCCGGATTCCGTGCCTCGCTGCGGGAACTGGGCCTGGGGCACGACGCCGACGACCTGGTCGAACTGTCGCCCTTTGACGTCGAGGGCGGCCAGAGCGCCGCGTCCCTGCTGGTGCAGCGGGGCGCCACCGCTCTGGTCTGCGGCAGCGACCTGATGGCGCTGGGCGCGGTACGCGCGGTACGGCGGTACGGTCTGAGGGTGCCCGAGGACGTCTCGGTCGTGGGCGCCGACGACTCCCCGCTCATGTCCTTCACCGACCCGCCGCTCACCACGGTCCGCCAGCCCGTCCAGGCCATGGGGGTCGCGGCCGTACGCGCCCTGCTCGACGAGATCAAGGGGCGCCCCGCCAGGGCCGCCGAGTATCTCTTCCAGCCCGAACTCGTGGTCCGCGCGTCCACTCGGGCCCGATGGGCCTCCCACGACCGGAACGTTCCACCGGACCCGATTCTCTGAGCCGGCGCCGGGCGGCCCGGTGGATCATGACGTGCCCTCCGGCACCCGTCTCAAAAGCGGCTGTGACCCCGTTCGTGGGGCACTTTGTCCGTCCCATCGGCCCTCGACGCGTCGAGTAGGCTTCACGCGATCGGCGGGAAGCGGGAGTATTGGCGGCGTGAACCGCACAGCTGTACGTCTGGGAGTGTTCCTGCTGGCCGCCGTGGCGGTCGTGGCGGTACTGATGGCACTGCTGCCACCGTCCTCGCCCGGCAGGCTTGACGGTGGCGCCTCGCGAACCCCCGCCGTCGCGGTGAAGAAGCTGGGCGGCCGCGACCACGAGCTCACCGTGACCTCCACCGCGCTCGGCCGCGAGGGCATGGTCCGGGTCCTGCTGCCCGAGGGCTGGACGCCGGACTCGGGTCCGTGGCCGGTGCTGTACCTGCTGAACGGCTGCTGCCAGTCCGACTACGACACCTGGGTCACCAAGGGGGAGGCCGCGACCCTCACCTCCGGCTACCGGGCGATCGTGGTCATCCCCGAGGGCGGCACCGTCGGCTTCTACTCCGACTGGCGCGACGGCCCCGGCTGGGAGACCTTCCACCTCACCGAGGTACGGCGGATCCTGGAGCGCGACTACGGCGCCGGGGACCGGCGGGCGGTGGCGGGACTGTCCATGGGCGGGTTCGGGGCCATGTCGTACGCGGCCCGCCATCCCGGCATGTTCCAGGCGGCCGCCTCCTTCTCCGGGGTGCTGCACACCCGCGACGGCAACGGCGGCGTCGACTGGCTGCTCAACCGGAACGGCGAGGACTCCGCGAAGCTCTGGGGCCCCCCGCAAGACCCCGAATGGGCCGCCCACAACCCGGCCGATCTCACCGGCGCGCTGCGCGGGGTACGGCTCTTCGTCTCCAGCGGCGACGGCTCCCCCGGCCCGCTGGACGGCACCTCCGAGCCGCGGGACGAGGGCGAGGCCGCCCTGCTCCGCCAGGCCGTGACCTTCGCCGAGCGGGCCAGGGCCAACGGCGTCGACGTGACCGTCGACTTCTACGGGCCCGGTACCCACAGCTGGCCCTACTGGAGCCGCGGCCTCGAACGCGCGCTCCCCATGCTCATGGACTCCATCGACGCCGCTCCCTGACGACCTGGGACACCTCCTCGAAAGGTGTACCCACCCGTGCGTCGGGGCGCCGAAAGTTAAGGCTGATGACTCTGGGCGTTCAACTCAGGCACCCCTCGCCGGTCACCCCCGTGACTAGCGTTCGTCAAACACCCCAGTTCAGGGGCGTTTGTCGCATGTCACGAGGAGCCACCTTGCGAGTCCTGGCCGTTGTCCCCGCCCGCGGAGGTTCGGTGGGCGTTCCCCTGAAGAACCTGGCCCCGGTGGGCGGCAGTCCCCTGGTCGCCCGCGCGGTACGGGCCTGTGTGCGGGCCAAGCTGGTCGACGAGGTCGTGGTCAGCACCGACCACGCCGGGATCGCCGAGGTGGCCCGCGCCGCGGGCGCGACCGTGATCGACCGGCCGGAAGAGCTGAGCGGCGGGACCGCCTCCAGCGAGTCCGCGGTGCTCCACGCGCTCGACCACACCCCCGACGTCCCCGACGTGGTCATCCTGGTGCAGTGCACCAGCGCGTTTATCGACCCCGCCGATCTGGACGGCGCCATTGCCAAGGTCCTGGACGGCAGCGCCGACGTGGTGTTCTCCGGGCTGGAGACGCACGAGTTCCTGTGGAGCGTGAACGGCGCGGGCGTCAACCACGACCCCTCCCACCGGCCGCGCCGCCAGGACCGCGAACCGCAGTTCCGCGAGACCGGCGCCTTCTACGTGATGCGCGCCGAGGGTCTGCGCGAGCACGGCCACCGCTTCTTCGGCGCCGTCGCCGTGCAGCGGGTCTCCCCGCACCACGCCGTCGAGGTGGACACCCCCGAGGATCTGGAGATCGTACGGGCGCTGGCACCGTTCGTGGACCGGCCCGAGCCGATCGACGTGGACGCGGTGATCACCGACTTCGACGGCGTGCACACCGACGACCGCGCCTACGTCGACCAGGACGGCCGCGAGATGGTCGCGGTCAGCCGCTCCGACGGCATGGGCATCTCACTGCTGCGCCGCTCCGGCGTCAAATTGATGATCATGTCCACCGAGCACAACCCGGTGGTCGCGGCCCGCGCCCGCAAGCTCGGCGTGCCCGTCCTGCAGGGCCTGACCGACAAGCGGACCGTGCTGCGCGACTGGCTGGCCATCGAGGGAATCGACCCGACCCGCGTCGCCTACGTCGGCAACGACGTCAACGACCTGGGCCCGATGAGCGACGTCGGCTGGCCCGTCACCGTCCCCGACGCCCACCCGAAGGTCCGCGCCGCCGCCAGGACCGTGCTGACCAGGCCCGGCGGGGCCGGGGCCGTACGGGAGCTGTGCGACCGGGTCCTCGCGGCCCGCCCGGCGGACGAGAAGGTCACCGGAGGGACCGCGCCCCGCGCCGAGCTGAGGCTCGCCCCGGTCGCCAGGCCCGTCCAGATCGGCGACGCGCTGATCGGCGCCGGACAGCCGGTCTACGTGATCGGTGAGATCGGCATCAACCACAACGGCGACCTGGACATCGCGCGCCGGCTCATCGACGTGGCGGCCGAGGCGGGCTGTCAGGCCGTCAAGTTCCAGAAGCGCACGCCGGAGATCTGCGTGCCGCTGGAGCAGCGCGACCAGATCCGGCAGACGCCGTGGGGCGAGATGACCTACATGGAGTACAAGCTCAGGACCGAGTTCGGCCTGGAGGAGTACTCCCAGATCGCCGAGCACTGCCAGAAGCGGGGCCTGCACTGGTTCGCCTCGCCGTGGGACGTGCCGTCCGTTGAGTTCCTGGAGTCCATGGACGTGGTCACCCACAAGGTCGCCTCGGCGAGCGTGACCGACCTGGAACTGCTCCGCGCGCTCGCCGCGACCGGCAAGCCGATCATCCTGTCCACCGGCATGTCCACGCTGGAGGAGATCGACCAGGCGGTGGAGCTTCTCGGCACCTCCAAGCTGGTGCTGATGCACGCCACCTCCACCTACCCCCTCCCCCCCGAGGAGGCCAACCTCCGCACGATCACCACACTCCAGGAGCGGTACGGCGTGCCGGTCGGCTACTCGGGCCACGAGCGCGGCCTGCAGATCTCGCTCGCCGCGGTGACCCTGGGGGCGGTGACCGTGGAACGGCACATCACGCTCGACCGCACCATGTGGGGCTCCGACCACGCCGCCTCGCTGGAGCCCTCCGGGCTTGAGCACCTGGTCCGCGACATCCGCATCATCGAGACCGCCCTGGGCGACGGCGTCAAGCGGGTCTTCCCCGGCGAGCAGGCCCCCAAGTCCCGCCTCCGCCGCATCACTGTATGAATTGCGACGCTGGCGCGTCGCGGTTCGGCCGCTCTTACCCGGCTCCTTCACTCCTCAGTCCAGTCGCCGGCGCGGCCTCACGGGTAGTCCCCGTCAAGGGGAAAGTGAGGGGGACGACGCAGGGCTTCTGCGTCGGGAACCCTTCGCTCCTCAGCCCAGTCGTCGGCGCGGCCTCACGGGTAGTCCCTCGGGGACGGAGTACGGGGCACGTCCCCAGGGTGCTTCTTGGTCCAGTCGCCGGCGCGGCCTCATGGGTAGTCCCGTCGGGGGGAAGGTGAGGGTGGTCGACGTGAGGGTTCTTGGTTGGGTCGTCTGAACTGGGGATGGGAGGGCGAAGTTGATCAAGTTGTCGGTGGTGGTTCCGGTGCGGGACGCGGAGAGCTACGTCGGGGACGCCTTGGCGTCGCTGGCCAGGAACGCGCGGCGGGACTTCGAGTTCATCGTGGTGGACGACGGGTCGGTGGACGCGACCGGGCAGATCGTCGAGGACTTCTGCCGTGATCTGCCCGGTCTGGTGGTGGTCCGCAACGACGCGCCGGTCGGACTGGCCGACGCGCGTAACCTCGGGATCTCCCTCGCCTCCGGCCGCTACCTGACGTTCATGGACGGCGACGACTGGCTCGCGCCGGGATATCTCGGGGACCTGGTCGGCGCGATCGAGCGGCTGGACTGCGACTTCGTCCGGGTCGACCACGTACAGGCGGAGGGCCGCAAGCGGACGATCCACCGGGCGCCGCTCGCCACCCGCGAGGTGGTGCTGAAGCCGCGCGACCACATCCTGCCCGATCACGCCAGGACCATGGTGGACTACCCGTACGCCTGGGCGGGGATCTACCGCCGGGACCTCGGCGACCTGCTGACCTTCCCGGGGCACCTGCACACCGCCGAGGACAGGCCGTGGATCTGGCGGCTGCACCGCGACGCGGGTTCGTTCGCGGTGGTGTCACTGGCCGGGCTGTTCTACCGGCGGATGGTGGCGGGCTCGCTGACACAGACCGGCGACGCCAGGCAACTGCACTTCTTCGACGCCTTCGACCTGGTCTTCGCGGACCTGGAGGAGGAGTTCATGCCCAAGGCGGTGCGCACCTTCCGCGCGTTGCTGGCCCACCACCTGGAGCTGGGCGAGCGCCTCTCCCCCGAGCTTCGAGCCCGCTTCGAGGAGCGCGGTGCCACGACACTGAGGCGGTTCCCCGCCGACCTGCTCGCCGGGACCGCCCTGGACCCCGAACGCGATCAGATCCTGCTCGACCTCCTGGAGCGCCGATGACGCAGCTGTTCTACGCCTCGACCCTGTTCGGCGCGATGACGCTGGCGGCGGCGATCGACGACGGCCGTTTCGGCCCCCGCCAGGGGCGCCGGATCCTGCTGGTCTCCAACAACGCGGCCATCCCGGAGATCACCCCGGCTCTGGACGAGACCCCGGGCTTCGCCACGCTGCGCCCGCGCTTCGACGAGATCCACTCGTGGAACGAGATCCTGGCCCCGCTGCATCCATCGGACTGGAAGGCACGCGTCGTCGAGGTGCCGATGCTGGGCCGCCTGCTCCGCTCGCACCTGTCCCTGGGAGCCGGGCCCGCCGAGCTGGTTCTGGAATCCGTCGCGGTCCCCCCTGCCAGGACGCTGGCCGGACTGGTCAGGGACTGCCCGATCTCGGTCTACTCCGACGGTCTGATGAGCTACGGCCCGACCCGCGACCCGCTGCCGCAGGAGATCTACGGGCGGATCACCCGCCTGCTCCACCTCGACCTGGTGCCCGGTCTTCGGCCGCTGCTGCTCTCCGAGTACGGGGTGCCCGCCGAACCCCTTCCCGACCGGGCCTTCCTCGACGTGGTCGGCCACCGGGCCGATGATCCGCCCTCGGGCCGGGCGATGATCCTCGGCCAGTACCTGTCCGCCCTCGGCATCGTCACCTCCGAGGAGGAGGCGGAGCTCCACGCCGACATGCTGCGCGGCCTCGTCGCCCGGGGGTTTTCGCGCGTGCTGTTCAAACCGCACCCGGCCGCCGGGCGGCGGCATGCCCAGCGGCTGCGCGAGACGGCCGCCGAGCTGGGCGTCGAGCTGGACGTGGTGGCGGAGACCGTCCCGGCGGAGTCGTGCTTCGCCACCCTCGGGCCCGAGCTCGTGGTCGGCTGCTTCTCCACCGCTCTGATCACCGCCGGGCGGTACTTCGGGCTCCCGGTGGCGACGGTGGGCGGCAAGCTGATCCTGGAGCGGCTCTCCCCGTACGAGAACAGCAACCGGATCCCGGCGACCATCACCGACGCCCTGCTGCCCCGCCTGTCGACGGACGGTTCGCTGTGGGAGCCCCCGCCGGTGGACGTCTCCGCCCTGGTGGGCGCGGTCGGCTACTGCATGCGGAGCGAGGCGCATCCGGGGCTGCGCGAGCAGGCCGCGGCCTATCTCCAGGCCTGCGGCCCCGACCGCTACTTCAAGCACCGGCGGCTCGCCGCCCTGGACCTGATCGCTACCCCGGCCACCACCGCATCGGCCGGCGCTCCGGCCGGCGCCCCCCGGGAGCGGAGCCCCCTGGGCAGGCTCCGCAGCCGCCTGTCGAGAACCTTTCCCTGAGCCGGGCGGCCACAGCGGCACGGCACGGGCGGGAAACGGCGGATCGCCCCGCGTCCCCCGTGCCGCGCCCTCTCCTCCGGTCCGGAGGCGGGGCGCGAGTGCCGGCCCAGCGCCCTGAGTCGACGCGCTCTTGGGCATGAGTACCGCGTGTGCGGCACCTCTGCGGCTTCCTGCCTCGTCGACCCGCGCCATCGGGGTGGCCTTGTCGGGTCTCCACAGGCTTGCGAACCCTTCCGGTTCCGTTCCCGCTCATCCAGCGGTACCTGACGCGGTCACGCCGGCATGCGCTGATTCGCCGTTAACGGCGAATCAGCGTTCCCTGCCCCGCCACGCGGGAGAGTCCGTTTCCCCTCCGGCCTGAGGGGCGGAGCATTACGGACGGCTCAGGTAGCGGCGCATCCGGCGCTTGGCGCGGTAGCCGATGCGCAGCACGTTCGGCGGGACCTCCACGCGCATCCGGGCGCGACGGCGGGCGGCGGCGTACTCGGGGCCGTCGAGCAGGGACTTGGCGGGGACGAGGCGTCCCGAGCGTGCCTGCCCGACCAGGGAGACCATCCGCGAGACCCAGTCGCTCTCGTCACCGGGATGGAAGTAGTTGTCCCTGCACCAGCCGTCGTCCGGGTCCAGGAAGCGCCCCGCGGAAAGATCGTCGAGGGTGCCGAGCAGGCCGCTGTCCTCGAAGACCAGGTTGATCATCTCGGCACCCACCCCGAAGTCCGACAGCACCAGCAGGGGCACCTTCTGGGCGATCGCCTCCAGCGCGGCGGTCGAGCTGACGGTGACGAACCCGGCCGCGTGGGCCAGGTGCTCGTGCATGGGCCCCACCGCGAAGCGCACGGCCCCGGCGCGCACCCTGCCCTCCTCCACGAGCGACTGCCACAGGCGCTGGTAGTGGTGGCGCTCATTGTGGGTCTGCCGCTCGCCGTCCAGGGCACGGAGCTTGACGACGACGTCCAGATCCGGCCGTCGCCCGGCCAGTTCGGCCAGGGCCAGCAGGATGCTCTCGCGCTCCTGTCTCCGCTTGGGCACCTTGGCCTGGGTGGCGAACACCACCCGGTCCCGCGGCCCGATGCGGGCGACCTCCTCCTGGCCTCGCAGAAACGGCAGCCGGGCCAGCCCCACCTGGCCGCCCCCGCCCAGCTCGCGGCCCATCGCCGAGAACTCCTCGACCTCCCGCCCGCTGTGCAGCACGAACAGCTCGCATCCGCTGCGAAACAGCCAGGCCTTCTCGGTGGCGGGGACGGAGATGCCAGGCAGGCCCGAGACGAACACCGGCCGTGGCCGCAACCCGGCCAGCACCTCGCCGACCAGCACGTCCACCACGGGCCCCGTGCAGGCGGCGAGCACCACGTCGGGCCCGAGCCGCTCGGCGGCCCGGCGCAACGCGCGGGCCGAGAGCACCGGCGGATCCGCCGCCGAGCCCGCGACCGCGGCACTGATCTGCGCCGGGGACGGGGTGATGGGGGTGCGGATGACCGCCAGCTCCCTCGTGCATCCCGAGGGCAGGTCCCGCAGCAGGCAGGCCGCCCACTTCAGGTAGGAGTCAGAGTCGGCCACGGCCAGGACCTTCAACGAGAACCTCCAACGGGGATCCCCCGCTTCATATCCGATTTCACATGGGCGGACCCGGCGCGGCTCGCATCCCGGGGCGGCACGCCACCGGCCTCCGGCCGCGGGGTCACGAGGTCACGAGGTCATGCCCCGGTGGCTCCCGTGTCGTGATGGGCGAACATCGACAGGTGGGAGCGGAGCGAGGGGGCCGCCTCCACCGTCCACCACTCGTCCGGGACGTCCACCGTCTCGACCGGGACGCCCCTGGCCGAGAGCAGGACCCGCAGGGAGGTGACCGCGGTGGACGGCAGGCTCAGTACCCGCTGCCCGGCGGCCAGCCCGCGCAGGGTCATCTCGGCGGGGATCCCGCCGCCGTAGACGGTGATCCCGGGCTGCTCCCCGACCCTGGCGAGATCGTGGGGGTCCTCCCTGCGGTGCGGGAAGTAGGCCACCGGCCCGGCCGAGCCGAGAGCGGCCAGCCAGCCGAGGTAGTGGTCGCGGTGGATCAGGCCGTTGCGGACCAGCGAGGTGCCGAGGACGACCGTGAGCTCCTTGGGACGGGGCACGCGCAGCGGCTGCGACCGCAGCCAGGCGAAGTCGTGGGTGATCAGCTCGGCCCCTCTCGCCCGTACGGCCTTCGCCAGGTCCGCGGGAACGGGCAGCGCTGTGAAGATCGACAGCCGCCCCGAGCGGGCCGCGGCGCGCAACCTGAGTCCGGCCGCCGCGCCGAGGGCGGTTCTGAGCCGTCCCACCTTCCCCCGGGCCCTCAGCAGGGGCGTACCCGCGTGGCCGACGAGCAGCTCCAGGAGCCTGATGGTGGCCAGCCCGTCGTCGACGATCACGATACGGCCGGGGCGCCCGGTGAGCCAGCGGAACTGGACCTTGCCGGAGAAGGCGTCGCCCACCGCCCAGGTCACGCCCCGGTGCGGCCTGGGCATGTCCGGCCGCGCGGCGGTGAGCTCCAGGCCCGGCGGCAGGGTGAGGCGCCCGAGCTCGCGCCCGGTGGCGGCCAGGGGGCGGAGCCTCGCCCTGGGCACGAGGTGGCTGCGGGCACCGAGCAGCCCCGCGTGGTGGGCCTCCACGGCGCAGAGCATCTGCAGCGGGGATTCCACCCAGGCGATGGCCGAACCCTGATCCCGCGCGTGGTCTCGACCGTCCTCCACGCCGGGTGATGACCCGTTCACGACTGACCCAAGCTAACCCGGTGGCCTTAAGCGCCGGGGAACCACGGATGAACAGCCGCCCACGCGTGCTTGCGCGCGGTCTTTTCGATCTTTATCGTGGTGTACGGAACCGTTTCGTACACCACGGAGGAGTGAGCATGTGGACACCCGATGAGATTCCCGACCTGACCGGCTCCACCGCCGTGGTCACCGGGGCGAGCGGCGGCATCGGCGTACCGACGGCACTGGAGCTGGCCAGGCACGGTGCCAGGGTCGTCATGACGGCACGCGACCCGGACAGGGGCCGGGCCGCGCTGGAGGCGGTCAGGGCGGCGGCGCCGGGGGCGACGGCCGAGGTGAGAGCGCTCGACCTGGCCGACCTCCGCTCGGTACGCGCCTTCGCGGACACCGTCGACGGACCGCTGGAGCTGCTGGTCAACAACGCCGGGGCGGGCCCGATGTCCCGGCGGACCACCGCCGACGGCTTCGAGACCCAGTTCGGCGTCAACCACCTGGGGCACTTCGCCCTGACCGGCCTGCTGATGCCACGCCTGCTGGCCGCCTCCGCGGCCCGGGTGGTCACGGTCTCCAGCGACGCACACTCCCTCGGCGCGATCGACTTCGAGAACCTGGGGCTGGAACGCGGGTACGGCATGTTCTCCGCGTACAGCCGTTCCAAGCTGGCCAACCTGCTGTTCGCCGTGGAGTTGCAGCGCCGCGCCGACGCCTCGGGGGCGGCGCTGCTGAGCCTGGCGGCCCACCCGGGCATGACCGCCACCGGCATTCTGAAGCCGGGCGCCCTCACCCGCCCCTTCAACGCGCTGATGCGCCTGGTGGCACAGCCGGTCGCCAAGGGCGCCAGGCCGTCCCTGTACGCGGCCACCTCTCCCGAGGCGAGAGGCGGGCAGTACATCGGCCCGGGGCCGAAAGTGCTGCGCCCCTCGCCGAAGGCACTGGACGAGTCGGTGGCGGCGAGGCTCTGGGAGAGGTCCGAGGCGCTGACCGGCGTACGATTCGGGGAGATCCGCCAGCACTAGCGAACCACCGGAGGCACCTTGCGTCTCGACCCCACTCGGGAGCGGGCGATCCTCGACGCGACGGCCGGCCTGCTGTCCGAGGTCGGATACGACCGGATGTCCATCGACCAGATCGCCAGGCGGGCCAGCGCGAGCAAGGCCACGATCTACCGTCGCTGGGCGGGCAAGGAGGCGCTGGTCGTGGATCTGATCTGCAACCACCTTGAGATCGACGTCGTGCCGCCGCCCGACACCGGGTCGATGCGCGGGGACCTGATCGGGGTCGTGGACGGGTTCTGCCGGATACTGGAACGGAAACAGGCGATGATCTTCGGCCTGTTTCCGGCGTTCCTCACCTCCCCCGAACTGGCCTCCGCCCTGCGCGACAACGTGCCCCGCCCCGACATCACCGGCACCGTCCCGCTGCTGGAACGCGCCAGGGAGCGCGGCGAGCTGCCAGGGCCGGTGGACCCCGCGGAACTCAGGAAGGCCACCGAGGCGCTGGTGTGGTACCGGCTGCTCTTCACCGGTAAGCCACTGGATCGGGAGTTCGTCGAGGACACGGTCGACCGGTTCCTGCTCCCGCTGTTCCGATCCTGGTCCGGCCAAGAGAGCTGAGGCCCGCCCTGCCGCCGACGGGCCCCTGAGCCGCCGAACCTCGTTCGGGCCTTCCGGGGGAGCGGGACGCATCCGCTCCGCACTTTTTACCATCGAATATTTGTTGCAAAAAGTTAAGGCCTGACACCCTTACCGGCGAGCCTCCCGATCATGCCATACCATCCCGGGCCAGGCGATCCACCGGCGGGTACCACACGGCTGGATCGCCGAGGAAACAGGGGATCCCGCCCGCGACGGGGCCGCGACCCCGCCCGCCCCGACCGGCCGGAGAACGGGTGTGACCCGCCTCCTTCCCAGGCCAAGCGACCCCCCGCCATACCCCCGCGACTTGGACGTATCACCAAGTCAGGGCAATGTGTCCTACTTGTAATCGTCTGTCCGAGTGACGTACGTTCGTCCTGTTCATGGCAAATGTCTGGGTCTGTATAGATCTAAGCATTGCCGTCACATTGCCCGACCGTGTTCCACCTGGGCGGAACCCCTCCGCCCGCGGTGAGCACGGCCGCCGAATCCGCGAAGTCTGCGGAACCGGGGAACCACGTTCCTGGGGTGAATCAGCGCGTTCTCGCGCCGTAGGGCACTTCCCAGCCCGAACCCGTCAGCTAACCCGGTAGGCGGCATGGAAGCGAAGCAAGGAGTCGAACCCCGCTATGACCAAGCACCGCCTCACCCCCACCTTCAGCGCCCCCCGCGTGGCGAGCGCCCTCCTGGGCGCCTGTGTCGTCCTGGCGACCGGCTCCGTGGGCTCCGCAGCCCTGGCCGACAGCCACACCGCTCTTAACCCGCCCGCCGACGCGAAGATCTCCGAGGTCTCGCAGCACAAGCCCGCGAGCACCCCGCTCGAGATCGCGGCCCAGAGGCTGCCCAAGGTCTCCGCCGCGCAGGTCCTGGACCTCGCCTCCAAGCAGATCGGCGTCCGCGAGAACTCCCAGGGCGGCGGGACCAAGTTCCACTCGTGGTACATGTCCTCCCCGCGCGCCAAGGAGACCGTCGCCCGTGACGGCGGCACCGTCCAGGGCTACGCCAACGCCCCCTGGTGCGCGATGTTCGTCTCCTGGGTCGGCGAGATGGCCGGCATCCGGCCCACGATGGGCTGGGACGCCTACACCGTCACCCACGCCAAGTGGTTCAAGAACAACCATCACTGGGGCACCACCCCCACTCCCGGCGCCGTCGTCTACTTCGACTGGGCCGGCGGCAAGAGCCTCGACGGCATCGACCACGTCGGCTTCGTGAAGAAGGACAACGGAGACGGCACGATCACCACGATCGAGGGCAACACCGGCAACGGCAACGTCGAGCAGCGCATCCGGCCCGTCTCCCAGGTCGTCGGCTACGGCTACCCCGTCTACGCCAACTGATCCACACCCGCCGCCCGCGCCATCCCCCATGGGGCGGGCACCCGGCACCCCCGCCGGTGAACGCGGGCCGATCCGCACTCGCCCAGGGGCGCCGCTCGCTCGAGCGGCGCCCCTGACGGCGTTCCCCCGGCCGCCTTCGCGACTCCTTCGCATCGATCGTCCCACCGTGGTGCCCCTTTCGCGGTGACGTCCAGCGACCCGGTGGCATCCACGATGCCGCGAGAGTGTGCGCACTCCTCATCCCAGGCCCTGAACGCCTCATCGACACCGGCTCCATCGACGTCGGATTCGGGGTGCTCGCCGGATTCCGGGGTCCGCCAGAGGTTCCGGCGGTTCTCTCCGTTCAGCACGTTCCGGAACCGGCTTCGCTCGACCACGCCCATGTGCCGGACCAGCCCGAGCAGGGACCGGCTCCGAGGGGGTACGGTCTTTTCTCCGAACTGCTCGGCGGTCAGGCCCGCGATTTCATCGGTTACCTCCAGCGTGGAGACCCCCGCCTTCAGACGGGGGAGGAAACGCGGCACGGTGCCGCGTTTCTGAATGGGTTGCGTAGCCGTAGCCGTCCGCTCTCTGGAGCATGCGAACGTGGCGGTGGCCGA
>NZ_JBEXGU010000086.1:0-37218 GCF_040607515.1 Streptosporangium sp. NPDC005286
CCGGTTCAGGGTGGCGCCGCCCCCGGGGGGGGGGGGGTCGCGGCCGTGGTGGGGGGGGGGGGGGGGGCGCCCCCCGGGGCCCCCCCCCCACGGGTGGTTCCGGCGGGGCTCAGCCCTTGATCTCGGTCCAGGCCCTGGTCCACTCGGAGTAGTCCTTGCACGTGACGTCGGTGCGCCCGTCCAGGCACTGGGCGATGGGGGTGGTCCAGTACCAGACCTTCGAGTAGTAGTCCTCGTCGGTCGCGTGGAAGGTGTCGCAGTGCTTCGGGTCGGCGGTCAGCTCGCAGGACTTCGCGTTCGAGGGCGCCTCCCCGAAATACTCGGCGACCTGGGCGTTGGCCTGGGGTGAGATGATCCAGTCGAGCCACCGGTAGGCGCAGTTCGGGTTCTTGGCGGCGGCGGCGACCATCCAGGTGTCCGACCAGCCGGTGGCCCCCTCCTTGGGCAGCGTCACCTCGACCGGTGCCTTGTCGGCCAGGGCCACATTGGCGATGACCTGCCAGGTGGTGCCCAGCACGGAGTCACCGCTCTTGAAGGCCTGGACCTCCTTGGTGTAGTCGGACCAGTACTCGCCGATGATCTTCCTCTGCTGCTTGAGCAGGTCGACCGAGGCCTGGAACTGCCCCTCGTCCAGGGAGTACGGGTTCTTGATGCCGAGTTCGGGCCTGGTCGCCATCAGGTACAGCGCCGCGTCCGCGATGTAGATCGGGGAGTCGTAGGCGGTGATCTTCCCCGCGTACGGCGAGGCGGGATCGAACACCGCGCCCCAGGAGTCGGGTGCGGGTTTGACCTGGTCGGTGCGCCACATGAGCAGGTTGGCCCCGCGTCCGTGCGGCACGCCGTAGGCGGCCCCGCCGGCCGAGTTCCACGCCTTGTCCTTCAGGCCGGCGAAGACGTCGGCGTAGTTCGGGATCAGAGCGGTGTTGACCGGGGCGACGGTCCCGCCGGCGATCAGCCGCAGCGAGGCGTCTCCCGAGGCGGAGACCGCGTCGTACTCGCCGGTCTTCATGAGGTTGACCATCTCGTCGGAGGTACCGGCGGTTTTGGAGTTGACCTGGCAGCCGGTGGCCTTCTCGAACGGGGTGACCCAGTCGACCTTGGGGTCGTTGCTCCCGTCCTCGACGTATCCGGCCCAGTTGACCAGGTTGACCTGCCCCTCTCCCGGGCCCAGCGACTGCAGCGCCTCGATCTTGGGCGGGGTGAAGCCGGTCTGGCCGGGGGCGGCGGCGGAGGCGCCAGGTGCGGGCGCGGAGCCGGTGCCGCAGGCGGTGACGGTGGCCAGGGCGAGCGCGGAGAGGACGACCGCGCTGTGCCGGGTGACAATCCGGGGGGTGGACCGCATGGGATGACGACCTTTCTTACGGGACGATCGCGAACTCGTGCCGGCGGTGCCAGATGAGCCGGACCCTGGTGCCACGCAGGCCCATCACGTCCATTGACGAGACCTGCAGGTTCTGCTGGAGTGCGATGAGCCGCCCGCCCGCGTCGAGCTCGACCACGAACCGGGTCGCGGGGCCCGCGTAGACGACCTCGGCGACGGTGCCCGTCGCGCTGTGCTCCGTGCCCTCGACCGTCTCGTCGAGGCCGGCGAGGCGCAGCTTCTCCGGGCGCACGCTGAACGTGCCCTCCCGGCCGAGCACCGCCTGCGCGGCCTGGCCGGAGATCAGGTTGGAGGTGCCGACGAACCCCGCGACGAACGTGCTCGCGGGCCTCTCGTAGATCTCGGCCGGGGTGCCGACCTGCTCGATCCGCCCCCGGTCGAACACCGCCACCCGGTCGCTCATGGTCAGCGCCTCCTCCTGGTCGTGGGTGACGAACAGGAAGGTGATGCCGACCTCGCGCTGGATCGACTTGAGCTCGACCTGCATCTCCTCACGGAGCTTGAGGTCCAGTGCGCCGAGCGGCTCGTCGAGCAGGAGCACCCGGGGACGGTTGACCAGGGCGCGGGCCAGGGCGACCCGCTGCCGCTGGCCGCCGGAGAGCTGGTTCGGCCTGCGCCGCTCCATGCCCTCCAGCCGGACCGAGGCCAGCGCGGCCAGTGCGCGCTCGCGCCGCTCGGCCCGGGGGACCCGCTTGACCCGCAGGCCGTACTCCACGTTGTCCGCCACGTTCATGTGCGGGAACAGCGCGTAGTCCTGGAAGACCGTGTTGACGTCGCGCTCGAAGGGGGCGAGCCGGGTGACGTCGACCCCGCCGAGCTCGACGGTGCCCGCGCTGGGCGTCTCGAAGCCGGCGATCATCCGCAGCACCGTCGTCTTGCCCGAGCCCGAGGGGCCGAGCATGGCGAAGAACTCGCCGTCGGCGATGTCGAGGTCGACGCCGGTGACCGCGTCCACGGCCCCGAAACTCTTGCGGAGGCCGGTCAACCTCACCGCTGGGTCTGACATGACCGAAAACATATGAGGTTAGATGTTTGATGGCAAGAGCCGTTCGGACATCACCGTCGAGGGGACGCGGAGTGAGATCCTCGCGGCGGTGCCGGCCGCGCGCGGGCGGCACTCGGGGGACCCCGGACGGGACCCCAGGTGGGAGACTGTATGACCGTCGAAGGCGAGGGAGGGCGCATGGGCATGGCAGACATCTCCGGTGGTGCCCGTCTGGCCGCGTTCGCGCCGGTCGACAGCACCGCGCGGGTCGACGCCGTGGTCAGGCGGCTCACCGACGCCATAGTGCTCGGCCTGGTGGCCGACGGCGAGCAGTTGCCCAGCGAGGCGGAGCTCGCCGCGCAGCTGGGCGTGTCCACGGTCACGCTGCGGGAGGCCCTGATGGCCCTGCGCCAGCAGGGCATGGTCGAGACGCGGCGGGGGCGCGGAGGCGGTAGCTTCGTGCGGGCCCCGCGTGAGGCTCCCCGGGCACTCGATCGACTGTGCGCCTTCACCGCGGAGGAACTCCGCGACCTGGGCGACCACTACGCGGCCATCGCCGGGGCCGCCGCGAGGCTGGCCGCGCAGCGGGCACTGCCGGAGGACATCGCGCCGCTCCGCCGCACGCTGCAGGAGATGGCCGGCTCCCGCGACCAGGCCCACCTGCGCAGGCTGCACGGGCGTTTCCACATCGAGGTGGCCGCGGCCTCCCAGTCGGCACGACTCACTCAGGAAGAGATCAGGTTACAGGCTGACATCGGACCATTGCTCTGGTCCGCTCACGGGGGAGACGATGGAACGTCGGCTCGGCACCACGCCATCGCCGAGGCCATCCACCGCGGAGACGACGACCACGCCAGGCTCCTGGCGGAGCGGCACGTGCTCGACGCGATGGAACACCTCATCGAGCTGCGTCTGCGGGAGCCGTGATCGTCGGATGCCTGGGGCGGATGGATCAAGTGAGTGAACACGGTGCGCTGCTGGCGCCCGGCGGCGCGGCCGAGGCGGCCGTAGCCGTCGGCGGCATCGTCGAGGATGTCTTCGAGGGGCTTCACCAGGTGCGCGACGCCGTGGTCGGGCTTGTGGGCACCGCGCCGGTGCGCGGCGACCTGGCCGCGCTGCGCCCGCTGCTCTTTCCCCGGCTGGGCGGGCTGATCTCCGGCATCGGGTTCATCGCCGCGCCCGGCCTGCTCATCGACGCGCCCTGGTATCTGGAGTGGTGGCAGGAGGGCGCCTCGGGGGAGCCCGTGCAGCTGCTCCGGGACATGGACCCCTCCAGCAGCGCCTTCTACGACTACACGCACTGGGACTGGTTCGCCGGTCCGCGCTCCGGTGCCGAGCACACTCTCACCGGCCCGTACGTGGATTTCCTCTGCAGCACCGAGTACTCCCTGACCCTGTCGGTGCCCGTGCTGAAGGGCGGGGAGTTCATCGGCGTGGCGGCGGCCGACGTGTTCGTGCGCCGCTTCGAGGTCGCCGTCTCGCCACTGCTCCGCAGGGTGGGAGGACCGGCCTTCCTGGTGAACGCGCACGGCAGGGTGGTGGCCTCCACCACCGCCAGATGGCTCGCCGGGTCGGTCTTCAGGGGAGCCCCCGGTCTGCTCGCTAGGCCATGCCGGACGCTACCCCTCTCCCTGGTTGCGGCACAATTGCCGCATGCCCCTTGACCCTGCCATCGCGGCCCGGCTGAAGCGCACCACCGACGGGCTGGTTCCCGCCGTCGTCCAGCAGTACGACACCGGCGAGGTGCTCATGCTCGCCTGGATGGACGACGAGGCGCTGCATCGCACGCTCACCACCGGCAGGGCCACCTACTGGTCACGCAGCAGAGGGTCCTACTGGGTGAAAGGTGACACCTCAGGTCACGTCCAGCACGTCAAGTCCGCCGCGCTCGACTGTGACGGCGACACCATCCTGCTCAGGGTCGACCAGGTGGGGGCCGCCTGCCACACGGGCGATCGGACCTGCTTCGACGCCGACGAGCTGGTGGTGACCCGGGCGTGACGGCCAAGCGGGAGCTGTGGACCTGGCTGGCGGCCTGCGTGGCCGGCGCCGCGCTCGTGCTGCTCGCCGCCGGGCGCGACTGGTTCACCGTGACGTACGGCACCCGCGAGGTGGCGGTCCCCGCCGCGGAACTGGCCCCCGCGCTGGGGCCCGCGGCCTGGGCGGCACTCGCCGCGGTGGTCGCCGTGCTCGCGACGGCAGGCGTGTGGCGCAGGGTCGTCGGCGTGGTGATGGCGCTCTGCGGGGCCGGGGTGGTGGCCGCCTCCTGGTGGGGGAGCGGCGCGAGCGCCGCGCTGCGGATCTCCGCGGAGCAGGCGCCGGTGGTCGTGGACTCCGTGCCGCGGGTCGCCTCGGCCGTCGTCTGGCCGATCATCGCCTCCGCAGGGGGGCTGCTCCTGCTGGCCGGGGGAGTGACGGCCCTCCTGCGGGGCGGCCGATGGCCGGGCATGTCCGATCGCTACAACCGCCAGGGCTCCGCCCCCGCCGAGAGCGCCCCCAGCGAGCGGGCACTGTGGGACGCCCTCGACGAGGGCACCGACCCGACGGTCGATCAGGACCCCCGGGAGCGCTGACCTCGGCGGAAACGAGGCCTCCGCGCGCTCGGTGCGTTCTCCTCGATCCCGCGGTCCGAGATCCGAGGTCCGGGGGGTGTGCGCCCCGGCTACGACTTGCTTACAGGGGCGCCCGGATTCCTTCGGCCCGGGAGTGTTTTCGCTAGGATTTCGCCCGCAACTTAGATAAATGGGAGTCATTCATGAGCTATGGCAATCAGCCGGGTGGTTACGGGCAACCCCCGGGAGGCGGTGGCTATGGCTCTCCGGGTGGTTACGGTTCGTCCGGTGGTTACGGCCCGCCGCCCGGTGGCGGTTACGACGCCTACGGCGGTTACGGCGCGCCGCCTCCCCGGGGTAACAACGGCATGGCCATCGCTGCGCTGATCATGGGGATCGCGGGGCTGTTCGTCTGCGGCCTCACCTCGATCGTGGGCGTGGTGCTGGGCCACATCTCGCTGGGGCAGATCAAGCGGACGGGCGAGGAGGGGCGGGGCATGGCCATCGCCGGCCTGGTCCTGTCCTACTTCGGGATCGCGTGCTGGCTGGCGGTGCTGGCCTGGCTGATCGCGGTCGGCGCCATCGTCGGCAGTGCCTCCCTGACGGGTGTCTGACCTGACGGGTGTCTGACCTGACGGGTGTCTGACCTGACGGGTGTCGACCTGACGGTCGCCTGAGGCGGGTCCGCGTCCGGCGCGAGTAGGGTGGCCGGTGAGGGGGTGCCGACGGCCGTGCTCATGGGGAAGATCGCTGGTTCACGCGCGCGGGCCGTGCTGGCGCCGCTCGGTACCGCGCTGGTGGCGGGTGCCGCGGTCGCGTTCGTCGGGGCGGTCGATCCGAACGAGCCCGGTCACTACCCGACCTGCCCGTTCCTCATGCTCACCGGTCTGTACTGCCCCGGCTGCGGCGGCCTGCGGGCCGTGCACGCGCTCGTGCACGGCGATCCGGTGACGGCGCTGGGGCTCAACCCGCTCGTCACCCTCATGGTCCCGGTGCTGGTCGTGCTCTGGGGTCGCTGGGCGCTGCGTGCCTGGTGGGGCGGTCGGTCCGGGAGAGAATCGGGTGGGCCGCCCGTGGCGAAATCCATACGTCCGGCCTATGCCTGGTTATTTCTTGCTTTAATGATCGTGTTTTGGATAGTACGAAATCTCCCTTTTGGGGAATTCTTGGGCCCATAGTCGCCTTTGTGCTTCACCCAGTGGCGGGGCGACCCCGGCCGGGCCGATAGCATCGGCGGGACAAGGGCAGTCGATCGGGAGGGGCCTTACTCGTGAGCGAGCGGAGCGAGCGAACCACGGACACGGCAGCGTTCGCGAACCTGGCCTCTGAACTTCGCGGGGAGGGCAAATGAGCGTGCTTGAGGAGATCCTCGAAGGAGTCCGCGCCGACCTGGCCGAGCGGCAGGAGAAGGTGACGCTGGCCGAGCTCAAGGAGCGGGCCGGGCGGGCGCCCGCCCCCCGTGACGCCTACGCGGCGCTGGGCGGCGACCAGGTGGCGGTCATCGCCGAGGTCAAGCGTTCCAGCCCGTCCAAGGGCGCGATGGCCGCGATCGCCGACCCCGCCGCGCTGGCCGGCGACTATGAGTCGGGCGGTGCCCACGTCATCAGCGTGCTCACCGAGCGACGCCGCTTCGGCGGCAGCCTGGACGACCTGGCCGCCGTGCGCGCCGTCGTCGACATCCCGGTGCTGCGCAAGGACTTCATCGTCACCTCGTACCAGCTCTGGGAGGCCCGCGCCTACGGCGCCGACCTGGCGCTGCTGATCGTGGCGGCGCTCGACCAGAACGCGCTGGTCTCGCTCATCGAGCGGGCCGAGTCGATCGGGCTGACCCCGCTGGTCGAGGTGCACACCGAGGAGGAGCTCGACCGGGCGCTCACCGCCGGAGCCAAGATCATCGGTATCAACGCGCGGAACCTCAAGACGCTTGAGGTGGACCGCGACGTGTTCGCCAAGCTCGCCCCCAAGGTTCCCGACGGGATCATCAAGATCGCCGAGTCGGGCGTGCGTGGCCCCCATGACCTGCTCGCCTACGCCAGGGCGGGCGCCGACGCCGTCCTGGTCGGCGAGAGCCTGGTGACCGGCAAGGATCCGCGGGCCGCCGTGGTCGACCTGGTCACCGCCGGTGCCCACCCCGCATCCCGACCCGAGGGGCAGTAAGCAGTGACAACGCACGAAGGAACCGTCCTCACCGCCGCGGACCTCGCCGGGAACGGCCTCCACGGCAACGACCCGGACATCCACGGCAAGTTCGGCGTCTTCGGCGGCCGCTACGTGCCCGAGGCGCTCATCCCGGCTCTGGACGAGGTCGCGGCGGAGTACGACAAGGCGAAGAGCGACGTGGCGTTCCTTCGGGAGTTCGACCACCTGCTGCGCACCTACGCCGGGCGGCCGACCACGCTGACCGAGGTGCCCCGCTTCGCCGAGCAGGCGGGGGGCGCCCGGATCATCCTCAAGCGCGAGGACCTGACCCACACCGGTGCCCACAAGATCAACAACGTGCTCGGCCAGGCCCTGCTGACCAAGCGCCTGGGCAAGACGCGGGTGATCGCCGAGACCGGCGCCGGCCAGCACGGCGTCGCCACCGCGACCGCCGCCGCCCTGATGGGCCTGGAGTGCGTGATCTACATGGGGGCCGTCGACTGCGAGCGTCAGGCGCTCAACGTCGCCCGCATGAAGCTGCTCGGCGCCACGGTCGTCCCGGTCACCAACGGCAGCCAGACCCTCAAGGACGCCATCAACGAGGCCTTCCGCGACTGGGTCGCCAACGTCGACCGCACCCACTACCTCTTCGGCACCATCGCCGGGCCGCACCCGTTCCCGGAGATCGTCCGCGACTTCGCCCGCATCATCGGCGTCGAGGCCCGCCGTCAGATGCTGGAGCTCACCGGCGGGCTGCCCGACGCGGTCGCCGCGGCGGTCGGCGGCGGTTCCAACGCGATCGGCATCTTCCACGCCTTCCTCGGGGACACAGGCGTCCGGCTGCACGGCTACGAGGCGGGCGGCCGGGGCCTGGAGAGCGGCGAGCACGCGCTCACCCTCACCGCGGGCTCCGTCGGGGTGCTGCACGGCTCGCGCACCTACGTGCTGCAGGACGAGGAGGGCCAGACCGTCGAGTCGCACTCGATCTCGGCCGGGCTCGACTACCCGGGCGTCGGCCCCGAGCACGCCTGGCTCAAGGACACCGGCCGCGCCACCTACCACGGCATCACCGATGCCGAGGCGATGGAGGCCTTCTCGCTGCTCGCCCGCACCGAGGGCATCATCCCCGCGATCGAGTCCTCGCACGCGCTCGCCGGAGCCCTCAAGCTCGGTCGCGAGATGGGTCCCGAGGCGACGATCCTGGTCAACCTCTCGGGGCGGGGCGACAAGGACATGGGCACCGCGATGAAGTACTTCAACCTCTGACTACCGACTTGCCTCCCCTCCGGTGTGCCGGAGGGGACGAACCGCAACGGAAACCACGATGACGACTCTTCAGACGGTGTTCGCCAAGGCCAAGGCGGACGACCGCGCCGCCCTCATCGGATATCTCCCCGCTGGGTTCCCCAGCAAGGAGGGCGCGATCGCCGTCGCCACCGCCATGGTGGACGCCGGCTGCGACGTGATCGAGATCGGCCTGCCCTACTCCGATCCCCTCATGGACGGCCCGACGATCCAGGACGCCGTGCACCGGGCGCTGACCAACGGCACCCGCATCGCCGACGTGCTGCGCACCGTCGAGGGCGTGGCCAAGACCGGTGCCGCCACCCTGGTCATGACGTACTGGAACCCGATCGACCGCTACGGCGCCGACCGCTTCGCCCGTGACCTGGCGAACGCGGGCGGGGTGGGCACCATCACACCCGACCTGACCCCCGAGGAGGCCGGGCCCTGGCGCGAGGCCAGTGCCGGGGCCGGGATCGACACGGTCTTCCTGGTCGCGCCCAGCTCCACCGAGGCCCGTATCAAGGCGGTCGTCGACAGCTGCACCGGCTTCGTCTACGCGGCCTCGCTGATGGGCGTCACCGGTGCCCGTGACTCGGTCGGCGCGGCCGCGCAGGGCCTGGTCGAGCGCACCCGCTCGCACACCTCCCTTCCGGTCTGCGTCGGCCTGGGCGTCGGCACCGGCAGGCAGGCCGCCGAGGTGGCGGGTTACGCCGACGGCGTCATCGTGGGGTCGGCGTTCATCCGCCGCGTTCTCGACGCGCCGGACGAGGCCTCGGGGCTGGCGTCGGTCCGTGAGCTGGGCGCCGAGCTGGCGGCGGGTGTCCGCGGCTGACGAGCCCGTTCGAGAGCGGCTCCCTTACTCGAAGAAAGGGGCCGCTCCCGCTTCCGTGCCTGCCAGGCAGGCTTATTCGATGCTTATCAGGCTCGTGATGAGGTTTTCCTCGAATACCTGGCATTCGCCGAAGACGTCTGTGGCCGGGGCTTGGAATAGGAGAATGGTGCTCGTGACCTCTGATAACCCCGCGCCCAATAGGTCGCGTATCGTGATTTCGGCGCTACCCTGGGTAACGACCGTCTCGCGGCTGGTGCTGGCGGGAGTGCTGATCGTCGCGGGTTGGGGCAAGATCGGCACTCCGGTGCTCTCGGTTCAGGCGGTCGAGGCATACGATCTGCTCCCCAAATCGCTCGCCACGGCGGTCGGCTACGGCCTGCCGATCCTGGAGATCGTCGTGGGGTTGTTGCTGGTCGTCGGGCTGCTCACCCGAGCGGCGGGTGTCATCTCGGCGCTGCTTATGCTGGCGTTCGTCATCGGCATCGCCTCGGCGTGGGCGCGCGGGCTGCGCATCGACTGCGGCTGCTTCGGCGGTGGCGGTCAGCTGGCGGCCGGGGTGGAGCCCGACTACCTCATCGACATCCTGCGTGACTTCGGTCTCTTCGGACTCGGCGCGTTCGTCGCGGTCTTCCCCCCGGGCCGCTTCGCGCTGGACTCCGCGCTTGGGCTCACCCCGGGCGAGGAGTCGTACGAGGACGTCGAGAGCGATGACGAGGAGCTCCAGGAGAAGGAGGCTTACTGATGGGCAAGGCCGCGCGGGAGCAGTCGGCGCGTGATCGGATCAAGGCGCAGCGCGAAGAGCAGATGCGGAGGGACAAGCGAAAGCGTGTGGCGACCATCGTGACCGTGGCCGTCGTCGCGATCGCCGCCGTCGGCGGTGGCTGGTGGTTCGCCGCCCAGAGCAGCAAGTCCGAGCAGGTCGGAGCCTCGCTCGCGCCGATCACCGTCGCCGGGGACGGTTCGGTGGTCATGGCCAGAGCGGGTGTGGAGAAGCCGGTCCTGGACGTCTTCGAGGACTTCCAGTGCCCCGCCTGCAGGGCGCTGGAGGAGACCAGCGGCCCAACGATCAAGAACCTGGCGGCCGAGGGCAAGGCCAAGGTGGTCTACCACCCGATCACGATCTTCCAGGAACAGACCAACAAGGGGATCACCCGGGCCAACTCGCTGCGCGCCGCGTCGGCGATCCGCTGCATCCCCGGGGGCGCCCCGTGGATCGCCTTCCACGACAAGCTGTTCAAGGAGCAGCCCTCGGAGCTCGTGGAGGGTTTCAAGATCCCTGACCTGATCGCCTGGGGCAAGGACGCCGGGGTGACCGATCCCGGCTTCGAGGCGTGCGTGACCAGCCAGGAGAAGGCGCCCGCGCACATCGCCTACAGCACCAAGGTCATGGAGTCCCAGAAGCTCACGGGCACCCCGACGCTGAAGCTCAACGGCGTCGAGTTGGCCACGGACGTGGCTTTCAAGCCGGCCGAGCTACGCCAGGCCGTTCTTGATGCCGCCAAGTAGCCCGGGACACGGTAACGTCACCTGACATGCCCCTCGCCTCGATTCCCAGCCCCTCCCAGGGGGTCTGGTATCTGTTCGGCGTGGTCCCCATCCGGGCCTACGCACTGTGCATCGTGCTCGGCGTCGTCGTCGCGGTAGTCATCGGCGAGCGCCGCTGGCGTGCCCGCGGCGGTGAGCCGGGGACGATCGTGGATCTCGCCGTCTGGGCCGTGCCGTTCGGCCTGGTCGGTGGACGCCTCTATCACGTCATCACCGACTGGCAGCTCTACTTCGGGCCGGACGCACCCAACGAGCCGATCGAGGCGCTGTTCATCTGGAACGGCGGCCTGGGCATCTGGGGTGCCGTCGCACTGGGTGGAGTGGGTGTCTGGCTGGGGTGCCGCAACAGGGGCATCTCCCTGTCCGCGGTGGCCGACACCGTCGCCCCCGGGATCGCGGTGGCCCAGGCCATCGGCCGCTGGGGCAACTACTTCAACCAGGAGCTGTTCGGCAGCCCCACCGACCTGCCGTGGGGTCTGGAGATCGACCCCGACCGGCCGGGCACGGTGCCGGGCGAGGCCACCTACCACCCGGCGTTCCTGTACGAGTCGATCTGGGACCTGGGCCTGGCGCTGGTTCTCATCTGGGCAGGGCGCAAATTCGCGCTCCGCCACGCCCGCCTGTTCGCGCTCTACGTCGCCGGCTACACCGTGGGCCGCTTCTGGATCGAGGGGCTGCGGGTCGACAGCGCCCACCACATCCTCGGCCTGCGGCTCAACCAGTGGACCTCGATCATCCTGTTCATCGGGGCGCTGGCCTACTTCTGGTACGCCAGGAACAAGAGCAACGCCGAGCAGGTCCGTCCGCTGCCCGATCCGGCCGCCGAGCCCGTGCAGGGCGAGACAGCCGGCGCGGACAAGGGCGAGGCCGGGGCCGACACCGATGCCGAGCCGGTCATCACCCCGGCCGCCTCGGACGGGGAGGACACCGCCGACCCGGCTCACCCGTCCGGCCTGGCCGACCCCGACGAGAGCGGCGGCACGGCGAAGGAGGACGGTGAGCCGCGGCTCATCTCCGGCACGCTCACGGCCGACGACTCGGTCGATCCGGCCCACCCGTCCGACCTGGCCGACCAGGAGGAGAAAGGATCCCGGTGAGCGGCGGCGACTCGGGGGGCCGCGCCGAGATGCACCACCGGCATCGCGACGTCAACGGCGGCTGGCTGCGGCCGTCGGTGTTCGGCGCGATGGACGGCCTCGTCTCGAACTTCGCCCTGATCGCCGGTGTCGCCGGCGGCACCGCCAGCACCACGGTCATCGTGCTGGCCGGGGTCGCGGGGCTGGCGGCGGGCGCGTTCTCCATGGCCGGGGGTGAGTACGTCTCGGTGGCCAGCCAGCGGGAACTCGCCCTGGCCGAGATCGACGTCGAGCGGCGCGAGCTTGAACGCCACCCCGAGGCCGAGCAGCAGGAGCTCGCCAAGCTCTACGAGGACCGGGGCGTCGAGCCCGCCGTGGCGGCCGAGGTGGCCCGGCAGATCTCGATGGACCCCGACCGGGCGCTCGAGGTGCACACCCAGGCCGAGCTGGGGGTCACCGCCCAGGACCTGCCCTCGCCCAGGATCGCCGCGATCTCCTCGTTCCTGTCGTTCGGCGTGGGCGCGCTCCTGCCGCTCCTGCCGTACCTGCTCGGGGTCACCAGCCTGGTGACCTCGGCGGTGATCTCCTGCCTGGCCCTGTTCGGCGCGGGCGCGCTGGTCTCCCGGGTCACCGCGCGCAGCTGGTGGTACAGCGGGCTGCGCCAGCTCCTCGTCGGCGCGGTCGCCGCGGCCCTGACCTTCGGCCTGGGCACCCTCCTGGGAGGGGTCGGACTGTGACCCCTCCGGCCGGCCCGCCCGCCACACCCGCGCGCAAGCGCCGCCGCACCTCCGCCAGGGCGCGGACCGAGGACATCACCCGGCTGGACGAGTGGGGGCTGACCCGGCCCCAGCAGCGGCTGCTGATGATCTTCGGGGCGGTGGCGGGCGTGCTGGTCGCCGCGGTCGCCCTCACCCTCGCGATCTCCGCGATCGGCAACGACTTCGTGCCCGAACGGGCCACCGCCTCGGTCATCGGCACCGAGCCGAGGCCCGACGTCTACAAGGGCTGGCCCTCCTCCAAGGTGTTCGCCCCGATCGCGCAGAGCAAGGCCGACCCCAAGCCGCTGACGGTCAAGGACCTCTTCGCCACCAGGACCCTCAAGGAGGGCAGGGTCACGCTGAGGCTGGCGGCCACCCGCCTGGAGGCCGGCTGTGCGATGGCGACCTGGGGGCAGGGGCTCGCCGACCTGCTCGCCCAGGGCGGGTGCACCCAGGTGGCCAGGGGCCTGTACGTCAGCGCGGACGGCCGCTACGTCGCCCAGTACACCCTGTTCAACCTCCGCGACACCGCCTCGGCCGACACGCTGGTGAACACGCTGACCACTCTGCACCGAGGCGGCTGGGTCCGGCCGCTCCAGGCGGGCAAGGCCGTCTTCCCCGCCGGGGGTCACACCGAGTCCAGCGGGCACGCCATGGGGCACTACGCGGGCCTGGTCTGGATCGGCAGGACCGACGGCGCCGATCCCGGGCCGAAGGACGACTTCGTCTCGCTGGCTCTGACGGTCCGCGGCGTGGAGAAGGCGATCTTCCGCCGCATCGTCGCCGCCTCCCCCGCGCCCGCCCCGTCCAAATAGTCCCCGCCGTCCCCGTGTCCGCCCCGGCTCAGTGGTCCCTGGCGTCCCGCCTGTCGAAGTAAGCTCTTTCCCCATGCGCAAGTGGATCGCCGTCACCGTCGCCGTGCTGGTCGTGGTCGCCGGGGTGGCGGCCTTCCTCCTGCTGGGGGGCAGGCCCGACCCGCGCGCCGCCGTCCTTCGCGCGGAGCCCAGTACGGCCCACTACGCGCCCATCGCGACCCGCGCCCTCGACCCCCAGCCGCTGACCGTCGCCGAGATGTTCCCCGGCCCCTCGGTGTCGGCGGGCACGACCAGGCTCGCGCTCAAGACCACCGAGACCCTCGCCGACTGCGCCGAGGCGGCCTGGGGGAGCGCGCTGGACGCGCTTGACGGGTGCACGCAGGTGCTGCGGGCCCGCTACGAGACCGAGGACGGCGAGGTCTCCGGCCAGTTCCTGATTTTCAACCTCGCGGACTCCGCCGCCGCGGACAGACTCGTGGCGGCGCTCAGGAGCGACGGTTTCGTCCGGCCCGCTCCCGACACGCCCGAGGGTTTCGACGGCTCACGCAGCTGGGCACAGGCCCGTGCCCTGGGGCACTACGCCACGGTGAGCTGGGTCGCCCCGGTGGTCGAGGGGGGTCAGGTGGATCTCACCTACCCGCAGGTCGCCGTGGACGGCCTCAGCCTGGCGATCCAGCGCCGGCTGGTGCGCTGAGGGAGCTCTCCACCGCGGCCCGGAGCTCCAGTAGCCGGTGGGCGGGCAGTTCGAGGACCGTGACGTCGTCCGCCCACGGGGCGACGGCGGCGATGACCGCCCTGGCCTGCTTCTTCGTCAACTCGCCCCTGACCTTGATCAGGGCCTCGCGCCAGGTGTTGGCGAGCTTGCCGTGCGCGTTGTCCAGGACGCGGCGCAGGATCCGGGCTGTGTCGTCCTGGTGAGGTGTCGTCCGTACGGCGCGTACGGACGCGCCCTCGACGGTGAGGTCGTAGACGGGGGCGAGCAGGTCGGCGGGGAGGTTTCCGGGGGCCGCGGCCAGGGTGACCCGGACCTCCCCGGCGCGGGTGGCCAGCAGCAGCCGGGGCAGCGCGGCCTCCAGCCCGGCCGGTACGGAGATCGCCACCCTGGCCGGGGCACTGGCGTAGGGTTTGGCCAGCCAGGTCGCCAGGCGCGCCCTGGGGGCTCTGGGCAGCACGTCGCGGGGCCACTCGCCCACCAGCACCTCCGGGATGAACCCGCCCTCGAAACCGGCTGCGAAGGCCACCGTGGAGTCCACAGTGGAGCTCACAGCGGAGCCCACAGTGGACTCCACGGACTGGGGACCCTGCGTGTAGATGGCGGTGCCGGAGGAGTCGGTACGGGCGGCCGCGGCCGGCCAGGTCCTCGTGGTGGGGCGCAGGACGTACAGGTCGGCGGCCGAGCCGATGGCCTCGGCGCCGAGGTAGCGGTTGAAGTCGGGGTAGATCGCCTCGTTGACCAGGTTGAGCTGGGACAGGGCCTGCTGCACCTTGAGGGCGAGCGCGGGGGTGCGCTCGCTCGCGCCGTACGCCAGCATGATCCGGCCCTGCTCGCGGTCGCGCAGCCCCTCCGCGCAGCGGGCGACGAACAGTCCGACCCCCTCGGGGGTGTAGGGCGGGTCGGTGATCGCCAGATCGGCCCAGGCCTGGGTGGAGGCGGGCAGTCCCAGGCGCAGGTCGGCCCAGCGGGTCCGCACGGCCAGCCCGAGCCGGTCGGCCTGGCCGGCGATGTAGGCCAGGATGCGCTCGTCGACGTCGACGACCGTCACCTCGACGCCGGGGTGCAGCATCGCGGTGGCCAGCGAGGTCAGGTCGTGGTCGCCCACGCACAGCAGCCGGGCGCCGTCCAGCCAGAACCGGGCGTCCAGCAGCAGTGCCCGCCGGACCACGGTGTCGCCGGTCGCGGCGACGTGGTCCAGCGTGTGGCGGCCCCGGGGGGCCTTGGCGATCAGCTCGTCCATCCGCGCGACCAGTTCCGCCCGGTCGGAAAGGAGGTGCGCCACCGGGTCGGCCGGTGCGAGGGTGCTCACCTCCTGCCCGGCCCAGTGGGCGGGAAGCCTGAAGCGGTCGCCGGAGCGTTCCAGCTCCCCGTCCACCTCGCGCAGCAGCGCCTCGATGGTCCGCCGCGACGTCGCGGTCCGCCTGACCAGGTCGGCGAGAGTCCACCAGCGGCCGTCGCCCAGCGCGGCCAGCGCGATCCTCAGCCGCCTGCCGTCGACGCCCAGCCGGGCGACGAGCGCCCTGACCCCCACGTGGGCGGCCGGGCCGCCTGGCACCTCCGACACGCCCGGGGTGTGCGCGGTTCCGGTGTGGTCGCCCGATTCGGCGGGGGCGCTCGGTTCCATTCGGCCACCTTAAAGCCCGGACCTGGAATGTCGTGCCATCAGCGCGTGTTAAACAAACCGGGCGAATCTGCGCCAAATCGGTGTGACCTGACCGGGTAGGCCGGTATCCGGCAGGGTACGGTAACCTCTACCCACCACGCAGCAGGGCCAACGTCGTCCCTTGCTTGTTCCAAAGAAGCAAGACGACGGGAGGGATTCGATGCCCGCTGCCCACCTCGGCTTTCCCGAGCCCCAGGGCCTGTACCACCCCTCGCACGAGCACGACGCCTGTGGCGTCGCCATGGTCGCGGACGTGGCCGGTCGCCGCAGCCACGACATCGTCGCGAAGGCACTGACCGCCCTGTGCAACCTCGATCACCGAGGAGCCCAGGGAAGCGAGCCGGACACCGGCGACGGCGCCGGGATCCTGACGCAGATCCCCGACACCTTCTTCCGCACGGTGGTGGGCTTCCCCCTGCCCGTGGCCGGCTCCTACGCCGTCGGCACGGCCTTCCTGCCCGCCGACGCGCCGGCCCGCGCCGGGGCGGTGCGGCTGATCGAGGAGATCGCCGAGCAGGAGGGCCTGACGGTCATCGGCTGGCGCGACGTGCCGACCACCCCCGACCTGCCCGGGCCGAGCGCCCGCGCGGTGATGCCGTTCTTCGGCCAGCTGTTCGTGACGTCCCCCAACGGCGAGACCGGCCTGGAGCTGGACCGGCTGGCCTTCTGCCTGCGCAAGCGGGCCGAGCACGAGGCGAACGTCTACTTCCCCTCGCTGAGCTGCCGGACCATCGTCTACAAGGGCATGCTCACCCCGCTGCAGGTCGAGCAGTTCTTCCCCGACCTCAGCGACGAGCGCTACGAGACCGCGATCTCGCTGGTCCACTCGCGTTTCTCCACCAACACCTTCCCCTCATGGCCGCTGGCGCACCCGTACCGCTACATCGCCCACAACGGTGAGATCAACACGGTCAAGGGCAACCGCAACTGGATGCGGGCCCGCGAGGCCATGCTGCGGACCGCGAACCTGCCGGGAGACCTGTCGCGGCTCTTCCCGATCTGCGACCCGGCCGGCTCCGACACCGCCTCCTTCGACGAGACCCTGGAACTCCTGCACCTCGCCGGGCGCCGGCTGCCGCACGCGGTGCTGATGATGATCCCCGAGGCGTGGGAGAACCACACCGAGATGGACCCCGCCCGGCGGGCGTTCTACGAGTTCCACTCCACCCTCATGGAGGCCTGGGACGGCCCGGCCTCGATCACCTTCTCCGACGGCACCCTGGTCGGCGCGGTACTCGACCGCAACGGCCTGCGCCCGGGGCGGTTCTGGGTCACCACCGACGGCCTGGTCGTGCTGGCCTCCGAGGCCGGCGTGCTCGACATCGCCCCCGAGGACGTGGTCCGCAAGGGCCGCCTGCAGCCCGGCAAGATGTTCCTGATCGACACCGAGCTCGGCAAGATCATCGAGGATGACGAGATCAAGGCCGAGTTGGCGGCCGAGCTGCCGTACGCGGACTGGCTGCACGCCGGGCTGGTCCGCTTCGAGGAACTGCCCGCCCGCTCGCACGAGGCCCCGACGCACGAGGCGCTGATCAAGCGGCAGCAGACCTTCGGCTACACCGAGGAGGAGCTGCGGATCATCCTGGCGCCGATGGCCAGGGCGGGCGCCGAGCCGATCGGCTCGATGGGCACCGACACCCCCGTCGCGGTGCTCAGCGAGAAGCCCCGGCTGCTGTTCGACTACTTCAGCCAGCTGTTCGCGCAGGTCACCAACCCGCCGCTGGACGCGATCCGGGAGGAGCTCGTCACCTCCCTGGCCACCACCATCGGCCCCGAGGGCAACCTGCTCGACCCGGGCCCGGCCTCCTGTCGCCAGCTGGTGCTGCCCTACCCGGTGATCGACAACGACGAGCTCGCGAAGATCATCCACATCAACGACGAGGGCGCGCTGCCGGGCTTCCGCCCGCACGTGGTCCGTGGCCTGTACGAGGTCGCGGGCGGTGGCGAGGCACTGCTCGGCCGCATCGAGGAGATCCGCGTCGAGGTCTCCGAGGCGATCGAGAGCGGGGCGCGGATCATCGTCCTCTCCGACCGGGGCTCCTCCGACGTGCTGGCGCCGATCCCGTCGCTGCTGCTCACCGGTGCCGTCCACCACCACCTGATCGCCGAGAAGACCCGCACCAGGGTCGGCCTGGTCATCGAGACCGGCGAGGCGCGCGAGGCGCACCACATGGCGCTGCTCATCGGCTACGGCGCGGGTGCGGTCAACCCGTACCTGGCCATCGAGACCGTCGAGGACATGGTCGACTCCGGTGTGCTGCGGGTCGACAGGCACAAGGCCGTGCGCAACCTCATCAAGGCGTACGGCAAGGGCGTGCTGAAGGTCATGTCCAAGATGGGGGTGTCCACCGTCGCCTCCTACACCGGTGCGCAGATCTTCGAGGCGCTCGGCCTGAGCCAGGAGGTCGTCGACGCCTGCTTCACCGGGACCACCTCCCGGCTGGGCGGTGTCGGCTTCGACGTCCTCGCCGAGGAGGCGGCGCTGCGCCACCTGCGCGCCTACCCCCGGGCCGAGAACGCCCACCGCCGCCTGGAGGTCGGCGGCGAGTACCAGTGGCGCCGCGAGGGCGAGCCGCACCTGTTCAACCCAGAGACCGTCTTCAAGCTGCAGCACGCCACCCGCTCGCGCCGCTACGAGATCTTCAAGGAGTACACCGGCCTGGTGGACTCCCAGGCGGAGCGGCTGATGACGCTGCGGGGCCTGTTCAAGCTGAAGGAGGGGGTCCGCGAGCCGGTACCGATCGACGAGGTCGAGCCGGTCAGCGAGATCGTCAAGCGGTTCTCCACCGGCGCCATGTCGTACGGCTCCATCTCGATGGAGGCGCACGAGACGCTCGCCATCGCGATGAACCGGCTGGGCGGCAAGTCCAACACCGGTGAGGGCGGCGAGGACCCCGAGCGGCTCCACGACCCGGTCCGCCGCTCGGCCATCAAGCAGGTGGCCTCCGGCCGGTTCGGCGTGACGTCGGAGTACCTGGTCAACGCCGACGACCTGCAGATCAAGATGGCCCAGGGCGCCAAGCCCGGCGAGGGCGGCCAGCTGCCCGGCCACAAGGTCTACCCGTGGATCGCCAAGACCCGGCACTCCACCCCGGGCGTCGGTCTCATCTCGCCGCCGCCGCACCACGACATCTACTCCATCGAGGACCTCGCCCAGCTCATCCACGACCTGAAGAACGCCAACCCCGCCGCCCGCGTGCACGTCAAGCTGGTGGCCGAGGTCGGCGTCGGAACGGTCGCGGCGGGCGTGTCCAAGGCCCACGCCGACGTCGTGCTCATCTCCGGCCACGACGGCGGCACCGGTGCCTCCCCGCTGACCTCGCTCAAGCACGCGGGCGCCCCCTGGGAGCTCGGACTGGCCGAGACCCAGCAGACGCTGCTGCTCAACGGCCTGCGCGACCGGATCACCGTCCAGGTCGACGGCCAGCTCAAGACCGGCCGCGACGTGGTCATCGCCGCGCTGCTCGGCGCCGAGGAGTACGGCTTCGCCACGGCACCCCTGGTCGTCTCCGGCTGCGTGATGATGCGCGTCTGCCACCTGGACACCTGCCCGGTCGGCGTCGCCACCCAGAACCCCGAGCTGCGCAAGAGGTTCACCGGCAAGCCCGAGTTCGTGGTCAACTTCTTCGAGTTCGTCGCCGAGGAGATCCGCGAGTATCTCGCCGCGCTGGGCTTCCGCAGCCTGGAGGAGGCCGTCGGCCACGCCGAGCTGCTGGACACCACCTCGGCGGAGAACCACTGGAAGGCCGCGGGTCTTGACCTGGCGCCGATCCTGCACCAGCCCGAGTTGCCCGCCGGCGCCTCGCTCCGCCGCGTGGTGGGGCAGGACCACGGACTGGCGAGGGCGCTGGACAACACGCTGATCCAGCTCGCGGAGGGCGCGCTCAAGGACGGTTCCCGGGTCACCCTCGAACTGCCCATCCGCAACGTCAACCGCACCGTCGGAACCATGCTCGGTCATGAGGTGACCAAGCGGTACGGCGGCGCCGGCCTGCCCGACAACACCATCGACGTGCGCTTCACCGGATCCGCGGGCAACTCCTTCGGCGCCTTCCTGCCCAGGGGCGTCACGCTGCGGCTGACCGGCGACGCCAACGACTACGTCGGCAAGGGCCTGTCCGGCGGCCGGATCTCGGTCCAGCCGCACGAGGCGGCCCCGCTGGAGGGGCACATCATCGCCGGCAACGTCGGCCTGTACGGCGCGACCTCCGGCGAGGCGTTCATCCGCGGCGTCGTGGGGGAGCGGTTCTGCGTCCGCAACTCCGGGGCCACCGCGGTGGTCGAGGGCGTCGGCGACCACGGCTGCGAGTACATGACCGGCGGCAAGGCGGTCATCCTCGGTCCGACCGGCCGCAACTTCGCGGCCGGCATGTCGGGCGGCGTCGCCTACCTGCTCGACCCCGACGTCGAGCGGGTCAACCGCGAGATGGTGGAGATCGAGGAGCTCGACGAGGCCGACTCCGAGACGCTGCGCGAGATCGTCGAGGCGCACCTGGCCGAGACCGGCTCCACGGTGGCCAAGGCGCTGCTGGCCGACTGGGACCCGTCCCGCTTCGGCAAGATCATGCCGACGGACTACAAGCGGGTCCTGCGGGCCGCCGAGTCCGCCCGGCTGGAGGGCCGCGACATCGACGAGGCGGTCATGACCGCCGCGGTCCAGGGGTGAGGCCGATGTCCACGCGCACCCCGGCCGGGAACCCCCGGCGACTCGTCCACACCGCTCAGGCTGTTCAGGGATAAGGGAGGTACGACCGATGGCCGACCCCAAGGGTTTCCTCACTCACGGACGAGAGCTGCCGACGCGCCGCCCGGTGGACGTCCGCATCCGCGACTGGCGGGAGGTCTACGAGGACTTCCCCAAGCCCGCGCTGACCAAGCAGGCGGCGCGATGCATGGACTGCGGCATCCCGTTCTGCCACAACGGCTGCCCGCTGGGCAACCTGATCCCCGAGTGGAACGACCTGGTCTACCGGGACGACTGGCAGGAGGCCATCGAGCGCCTGCACGCCACCAACAACTTCCCGGAGTTCACCGGCCGCCTGTGCCCGGCTCCGTGCGAGGCGGCGTGCGTGCTCGGTATCAACTCCGACCCGGTCGCGATCAAGCGGGTCGAGGTCGAGATCATCGACCGCGCCTTCGACGAGGGCTGGGTCACCCCCCAGCTCCCCGCCTCGAAGACCGGTAAGCGGGTCGCGGTCGTCGGCTCGGGCCCCGCGGGCCTGGCCGCCGCGCAGCAGCTCACCCGCGCCGGGCACGACGTGGTGGTGTTCGAGCGCGCCGACCGGATCGGCGGCCTGCTCCGCTACGGCATTCCCGAGTTCAAGATGGAGAAGCGGCACATCGACCGCCGGCTCGCCCAGATGCGGGCCGAGGGCACCGAGTTCCGTACCGGCGTCAACGTCGGAGTCGACATCACGGCGGCCCGGCTGCGTGCGGAGTTCGACGCGATCGTGCTGGCCGGCGGCGCGACCCAGTGGCGGGACCTGCCCGTCGCCGGGCGCGACCTGAAGGGCATCTACCAGGCGATGGAGTTCCTGCCGCCCTCCAACAAGGTCCAGGAGGGTGACTTCCCGGTCTCGCCGATCAGCGCCGAGGGCAAGCACGTCGTCGTGATCGGCGGCGGCGACACCGGCGCCGACTGCATCGGCACCGCGATCCGGCAGGGAGCCGCCTCGGTCACCCAGCTGGAGATCATGCCCCAGCCTCCGGCGGAGCGCCCCGGCAGCCAGCCGTGGCCCACCTTCCCCATCCTGTTCAAGATGGAGAGCGCCCACGAGGAACTGGCCGACGGCGGTGGCGACCGGGTCTACGCGGTCTCCACCACCGAGTTCGTCGGCGACGCCGACGGCAACGTCAGGGCGCTGCGCCTGGTCGAGGTGGAGGGTCCCGGCAGCGGGTTCAAGCCGGTGCCCGGCTCAGCGCGGGAGATCCCCGCCGAGCTGGTCACCCTGTCGATGGGCTTCGTGGGACCGGAGAAGAAGGGCCTGCTCACCGAGCTCGCCGAGGTCGCCGAGGGCGAGTTCTTCGACGCCAGGGGCAACGTCGCCAGGGACAGGGGTTACATGTCCTCGGTCGACGGCGTCTTCGTCGCCGGGGACATGGGCCGCGGCCAGTCCCTGATCGTGTGGGCGATCGCCGAGGGCCGCTCGGCCGCCTCGGCCGCGGACCGCTACCTCACCGGCCAGACGGCCCTGCCGGTGGCGATCCCGCCGACCGCGAGGCCACTGGTCTGAGCACAGCCGGTCTGAACACTGAGTAGGTTGTATTTGGTCCGTGTATGTCACGGCCGGTATGAGCACGTCACAGCGTTCCCGGGTGCGGCGCCGCCCGCCGCACCCGGGAACGCCGTGTGCACCGGCTGTTTCACTGACCCCTTCACGGAAAAATGCGTAGAGCGGATGTTGAGTTCGCTTTGTCGCGCGTACCGCTGAAGGATAAATTTTCGTGATCAGGCCAGGTGCGGAGGATCGATGAGACGCGGGATCAGAAGCCTGACGGGCGCGGGAACGGTTCTCGCCCTGGCGGCCACTCTCACGGCGGGAGCCCTGGACGGCGGGGTCACCACGGTCGCGAGCCAGGCCCGCGAATACCTGGTCTTCTACGCCGACGGCGCCCACGACCGCGCGATCGACGCGATCGACGCGAGCGGCGGCACCGCGCTGTCCACGGAGAAGAGGCTCGGCTACGTCGTCGCCAGCGGCCCAGGCTCCCGGTTCGTGGAGAAACTCGCCGGCAGCGACGCCGTCGTGGGTGTCTCCTCCGACCGCAGGATCGGCTCCGCCACCGCGATCCCCGGGACAGGAGCCCCCGCGGCCCTCGGGCAGAAGAGCGGTACTCCAGGCATCCGGGAGACCGGAATCGGCGCACCGGAGCCGCTGGCCGAACGCCAGTGGGACATGAAGATGATCGGCGCCACCGCGGACGGCTCCCACGCCACCGCCCCCGGCAGCAAGAAGGTGCTGGTCGGCGTCATCGACACCGGCATCGACGGCAGGCACCCCGACATCGCCCCCAACTTCAGCTACGCCCTGAGCCGCAACTTCGTGACCGACCGGCCCAAGGACCCCAACGGCAAGCTCCTCGACGGGCCCTGCGAGTTCAAGGACTGCAAGGACCCGGTCGACTGGGACGACGACGGCCACGGCACCCACGTGGCCAGCACCATCGCCTCGCCGGTCAACGGCCGGGGCGTCGCCGGAGTCGCCCCCGGGGTCACCCTGGTGAACCTGCGCGCCGGCCAGGACTCCGGCATGTTCTTCCTCAAGCCCAGCATCGAGGCGCTCACCTACGCCGCGGACGCCGGGATCGACGTGGTCAACATGAGCTTCTACGTCGACCCGTGGCTGTTCAACTGCAAGGCCAACCCCGCCGACTCCAAGGCCGAGCAACTGGAGCAGCGCGGCATCATCACCGGCATGCAGCGCGCCCTCGACTACGCCCGCAAGCGGGGCGTCACCCTCATCAGCGCCATCGGCAACGGCTCCACCGACCTCGGCAGGCCCAAGACCGACAAGACCAGCCCCGACTATCCCAAGGAGTCCGAGCGCACCCGCAAGATCGACAACTCCTGCCTCAACATCCCGGCCGAGTCCGAGGGCGTCATCTCGGTCTCTGCGGTCGGCCCGACCGGGCGCAAGGCCTACTACTCCGACTACGGCATCGAGCAGACCGACCTGTCGGCACCCGGCGGTGACGAGTTCGACGGCGGCCCCTCCTACGACACCACCAGGGGCATCCTGGCCGCCGCCCCGGAGAACGCGCTGCGGGCCAAGGGACGGATCAGCGCCGACGGCACGCCGAAGGACACGTCGATCATTCGGGAGTGCCGCGACAACGTCTGCGCCTACTACCAGTACCTGGTCGGCACCTCCATGGCCGCCCCGCACGCCACCGGCGTGGCCGCCATCCTGATCAGCCGCTTCGGCAAGCCGGACAAGAGCGGCCTCACCATGCCCCCCGGCGACGTCCAGCGCCTGCTGTACGCCACCGCCACGAGCAAGGCCTGCCCCTCGCCCCGCAAGTACGTCTACAAGATCGACCTCTTGGCGGAAGAGGTTCACAAGTGCGAGGGTTCGAAGGCGCGCAACGGCTTCTACGGCCACGGCATCGTCAACGCCGCCAAGGCGGCCTCCGTCACCCCCTGAGGGCTTCACCAGGGCCCCGGTCCGTCCCTCGTGTCACCCACTGAGGCTCCGGCCTGGAGGGACGCACCTGGCCGTCAGGTGCCGCACCGATAGAGATCGGTGACGTCCTCCAGGTCGACCCGGGCGCAGCTCTCCTGGATCCAGGAGAGCCGGGGGTCGGCGTCGGACCCCTGGCCGGTGAAGCCGGAAAGCTGGACGAACCGCAGGTCGCCCGCCGCCACCAGGCTCCGCAGTTCCGCCAGGTTCACCGCCTGGTCCGTGGCGTTGTAGCCGCCCATCGCGACCACGTCCTCGCCCGTCGCGATGATGTAGGGCGCGGCGCCGGTCGCGGAGAGCGTGGCGAGCAGGATCCGGGCACCGTCCCGGTTGGCCCTGACGTGGTCCAGCACGCGTTGCCGGTCGGCGGTCAGGGTTCCGGTGGAGACCCCCCAATCTGACAGCCCACCCCCCGTACCCCGGCGCCCGCCCCCGCCCGGCGCGAACGATCCTCCGCCGTCCCTCCCGTCCGAGCCCGTACCGTCCTGCCGGGTCCCGTCGGGGCCGGTGCCGCCGGGACCCGCGCCGCCCCGTCCCGACAGGTCGCGGCTCGCGCCGGGGCCACCCCTGCCGGGCCCCGTACCGCCACCGCCGGAACCCGTCTCCGGTCCGGCGGTCGGGTTCACCCCGCCCATGCCACCGGGACCGTCGAGGGGTTCGGCCGCCGACCACGCGGCGGGGGCGGCGAGCAGGGCGACCGCCGCCAGTACCGCCGCGACCGTCGCGGTCCGCATCGCCCGGCGGCGGAACGCGCGCAGCAGGACCCGGCCCGCCAGCAGCCCCGCCACCCCCAGCGCCCCGGCCGCCGCCACCGCCGGGGACAGCCACGCCGCCCAGTCGGGTGTCCGCCGCACCAGAACGACGGACCACAGGGCCGTCGACCCCACCGCCACCGGCAGCAGCGCCCACGCCGCGCCCACCGGCCGCAGGTACAGCCGCCACATGGTCACCGCCCCCGCGCCGCTCAGCGCCGCCACCGCCGGCCCCAGCTGCGTCGTGTAGTACGGGTGGAAGATGCCCTCGGCGAAGCTGAAGACGGCCCAGCACAGCACCAGCCAGCCGCCCCACAGGACCCACCCCGCCCGAGTCGCCCCGATGGCCGCCGCGCCGGGCCGCCCCTGCTCGCCCGGACCGGTCAGTCGTCCTCTCGTGACGTCCATGACGATCGCCGCGACCAGGGCCACCGCGCAGAACGGCAGCAGCCAGCTGATCTGCCCGGCCACCTGGTCGTTGAAGAGCCGGTCCCAGCCGGGATCCCCGCCCATGCTCGGCCCCGCGTTGCCCAGCCCCGTCCCGGCACCGTCGCGCGTCCCCAGCACCCGGCCCAGGCCGTTGTAGCCGACCACCAGGTCCCAGGCGCTGCCGTCCCTGCTGCCCCCGACGTACGGCTTGGCGCCCGGCCACAGGTCCACCGCGGCCACCCACGCCGTCGACGTCATCAGCATGACCGCACCCGCGGCGACCAGATGCCGCAGCCTTCTCGGTGAAGGCTCCGCGACCAGGTAGGCGCCGAGCAGCGCGGGGGCCACCACCCACGCCTGCAGCATCTTCGTGGTGAACGCCAGGCCCACCAGCGCGCCCGCCGAAAGGAGCCACGCCAGAGGCCGCCCCCGGCCACCTCGCGCACCGGAGGGCCCGACGGCCATGGCCTCCGCCGTCGGCCCGGCCACCGGCCCTGCCATGCCGGTGTGACCCGCGCCCGCGGTGACGGCCCGGGTCACCGCGTAGGCGGCGCAGACCAGCAGCAGCACCAGCAGCGTGTCCGGGTTGTCGTTGCGGTTCACCGCCACCGTGATCGGCGTCAGGGCCAGCACCAGGGCAGAGATCGACGCCGCGGCGGGACCGGCCCAGCGCAGTACGGCCCTGTGCAGCACGGCGACGGCCAGCACCCCCTCCACCACCTGCGGCATGATCAGCGCCCAGCCGTGGTAGCCGAAGACCCGCACCGACAGCGCCTGCACCCACAGCGCTCCCGGGGGCTTGTCCACGGTGGAGACGCCCAGCGGGTCGAACGCGCCGAAGAAGAAGTTCGACCAGCTCCGGCTCATCGAACGGGCGGCGGCCGCGTAGTAGGAGTTGCCGTACCCGATCGAGTCGAGTGCCCAGCCGTACAGCACACCGCCGAGCACACATGCCGCGACCAGCGCCCACCTCGACCACCGCGGTTCTCTGCGCACATCCATGGCCACACCCTGCGGAGACCAGCTCAATGCCCGCTTGGCGTCCGATGAGGATCCGATGAGAACGCCGGCCGCAGGGGCGGGCTCCGGAGGGGCTCCCCGGCGGAAACTGTGCCCCGTTATGTTCGTTTTGTCACGTTCAAAAGAGGATCAACAGGCGGGTGGAGCGGTCAGGCCGGGGAAGGAGAACGGTTCTCCGGCTCCATCTCGTCACTGTGAGGATCCATGAGACTTCTAGCGCGCCCACACCAGCTTCCACCCCGAACCGCCGCCGGTGTGTTCATCCTGAACTCGGGGCTGAGCAAGTGGTCCGCCGACGAGGAGACCGCCGCGGGGGTCCACGGGATGGCGGTGGGGACCTATCCGTTCCTCAAGAACATCAAAGCGACGCGGTTCGTGAAACTGCTCTCCACCGCGGAGATCGCCCTGGGCACGGCACTGCTGGTCCCCGTGGTGCCCTCGCTGCTGGCGGGCGCCGGGCTGACCGCCTTCGCCGGAGGGCTGCTCGGGCTCTACCTCAAGACGCCGGGCATGCGGGAGGAAGACAGCCTGCGCCCCACCCAGCAGGGCATCGTCCTCGCCAAGGACGTCTGGCTGCTGGGCATCGGCGCCGGACTGGTCGTGGAGGAACTCGTCTACGAGTGACCCGCGCCTCCGTCCCGTCCGGTCCGTCCCGCCCGGGGAGCAGGACCGAACCGAGGGGTCTCCGACACCCGCGCTGTGGAACCTGAGGTCGCCAGGGGAGCGGCCCGTGTACCTGATGAGAAAGATCACGGTGCGGGTGACGTGCGGGGCGATTCGCAACCTTCCGTTCACCCAGGGTAGCGTTTGTGTCACCGAATTTTTCATCGCCGCCATGACCAACGTCACGACCAAGTGGTCTGTACCAATTAGGGTGGGATCCGTGACTCGTCGCGCGAAAATCGTCTGCACTCTCGGCCCAGCCACCTCCTCTCCCGAACGTCTCCGCGAGCTGATCGCGGCCGGGATGGACGTGGCCCGTTTCAACCTCAGCCATGGCAGCCACGAGCTGCACAAGGAGGTTTACGACAGGGTGAGGGAGGCTGCCGCCGAGCTCGGACGTGGCGTAGGTCTGCTGGCCGACCTCCAGGGCCCCAAGATCCGGGTCGGCAAGTTCGAAGAGGGCCCCGTCCGCCTCGGCTTCGGTGATGTCTTCACGATCACCACCGAGGAGGTCCCCGGCGACCGTGAGCAGGTCTCCACCTCCTACCAGGGGCTCCCCAAGGACGTCCATCCCGGAGACAGCATCCTGGTCGACGACGGCCGGGTCCGCCTGGAGGTGACCCGGGTCGAGGGCCAGCGCGTCACCACCCGCGTGATCATCGGCGGCATGATCTCCGACAACAAGGGCCTCAACCTGCCGGGCGTCAACGTCAGCGCCCCCGTCCTCACCGACAAGGACGAGACCGACCTGCGCTGGGCCCTGCGCACCGGCTTCGACCTGGTCGCGCTCTCCTTCGTCAGGCGCCCCTCCGACGCCGACGTGGTGCGCAACATCATGGAGCAGGAGGGCATCCGCCTCCCGCTGCTCGCCAAGATCGAGAAGCCGCAGGCGGTGGAACGGCTCCCCGAGATCATCGAGGCCTTCGACGGCATCATGGTCGCCCGCGGCGACCTCGGCGTCGAACTGCCCCTCGAAGAGGTGCCCATCGTGCAGAAGCGGGCCATCGAGCTCTGCCGCGAGAAGGCCCGCCCGGTCATCGTCGCCACCCAGATGCTCGACTCGATGATCACCGCACCGCGCCCCACCCGGGCGGAGGCCTCCGACGTCGCCTACGCCGTCATGGACGGCGCCGACGCGGTCATGCTCTCCGGGGAGACCTCGGTCGGCAACTACCCCATCGAGGTCGTCGAGACCATGAGCCGCATCGCCACGACCGCGGAGAAGAGCTCACTCCAGGCCACCCACAGCCTCGACCGGCTGCCGGAGACCACCGGCGGCGCCATCGCCCGCGCCGCCGCCGAGGTCGGCGCCATCGTCGGAGCCAAGGCACTGGTGGCGTTCACCATGTCCGGTGAGACCGCCCGCCGCCTGGCCCGCTACCGCTCACCGATCCCGCTGCTGGCCTTCACCTCCGCCAGCCACGTCCGCAACCAGCTCGCGCTGACCTGGGGCGTGGAGACCTTCGAAGTGCCGTTCGTCCACCACACCGACGATATGGTCCGCCAGGTGGAGGCCTCGCTGCTGGCCCACTCCCGCCTGGAGAAGGGCGACAAGGTGGTCATCGTCGCCGGCTCCCCTCCCGGCACCGCGGGCTCCACCAACGCCCTGCGCGTGCACACCATCGGGGCGGCGGTCTCCAACCCCTCCTGATCGACACACCGGCGTACGGCCACCGCTCCGGCGGTGGCCGTACCCGTCTTCACCGGTCCTCCTCCGACGACCGGCGAACGTCAGATCCCCGGGAACACCCGGCGCAGGTCGTCCAGGGTGACGCCGTCACCGGTGACGGTCACCGACGGCGGGGTGTGCTCGGGAGCCAGCCTGCCGCCGAGCAGACGCACCCACGCCTCCGCCGGGAGCGACAGGGTGTCGGCAGGCTCGGGGACCTCGCTGAAGCCGACGGTCTCACCGAGAGTGAGGCCCAGCACCCGCTCGGGGTCACTCGTCTCGACCCGGAGGGTCGTGGCAAGGCGCGGATCGAGGGCGTCGGGCCTGCCCATGAAGCCGATCATGAAATCAAGCGGCCCGGAGTACAGATCGGTCAGCACCCCGCTCGTGTCCGGCGCCACGGTGGCCGCCGGGTCGAAGGCGACCATGATGTCCCAGGAGTGCAGGGCGGCCTCGTTCAGCCGCATCCCGGCCACCAGAGCGACATCGCCGGGCGTGGGCAGGAAACTCAGCTTGACCCGGAGCCGTTCGCGGGCGTCCGCGTCGAAACCCTCGAAGGTGGAGACGATCTCCGCGTCCACGACGAGGAAGTCCTTGGCCTGCCCCGCAGGGTCCTTCGCGTTCCAGCGATCCCAGACCTCGTGGTTGAAATCCCGGCCCGGGGCGTCCTGACCGCCCAGCGCCGCCCGCAACGCCGCCAGACCGATCTCGGCGCCGCTACCGAGGTGGCTGAGCACCTGGGCGACGGTCCACTCCGAACAGGCCGAAGGCCGGGGCAGGTCGGCGGCGTCCAGGCCGCGGACGAAGGCCGCCAGCCCGTCATGGGTGGCGCGCAGGGCCGCGATGGTCCTGTCAGCGAGTGTGCTCATGATTCTCCTACCGAGATGGGTGGTCGCCCCGGACCTGCACCGATTCCTACCCGCCGTCGCCCGGGTCACCATCATCCCGCCCCGCACCCGGCGCTCACGGTCAGGCCCCCTCGTACTCCCACGTCCGCAGCGCTATCGGCCGGCCCTTCTCCTCGGCGGGAACCGGTGGCGCGTCCGTCAGGCGGTATCCCGCCGCGCGGGCCACCGCCACGCTCGCCGCGTTACCCGCCTCGATCTCCAGCAACAGCCGCGACACCCCGACCGTGTCACGGGCGAACCCCGTCATCACCCGCACCGCCCCCCGCGCCAGCCCCCGCCCCCGGAAGGCGGCCCCCACGCTGTAACCGATCTCCGCGACATCCAGGCCAAGACCGCTCAACATCAGCAACACCTCACCCATGGGCTCACCCCCGTCCACGGTGATCGCCAACTGCAGCCGCTCCCCGGCCGCCCGCCGCTGCCGGGCACGTTCCAGATAGGCCCGCGCCGCCTGCGGGCCGAACGGCGAGACCAGCGGCGTCCAGTACGCCACCTCGGGGTCGTCGAACAGCTTCACCATCGCCTCCAGGTCGCCGTTCTCCCACTCCCGCAGCACCACCCCGTGCCCGCGGAGCCGCACCCCCTCCGGAAGACGCACCCGCCCGGCACCGGGACCGCTCGGCTCCGCCTGGCCGTTCTCCACGATTCCCACGCATCCCCCTCCGTCACGCCGTCTTCCGAGCAACCTACTCGCCCACCGGGCCGCCCCCCACCGGACCACCTCAGTACTTCGGCCCCACGAACTCGTCCAACCGCTCAACGGCCGCTCGCCTGGCCACGGAGATGGTGTTGGGCTTGGAATAACGCCATGCCACGCCCAGCATGTCGAGCGCTTCGCCGCAGAGATCGAGGATGTCCCGGGACTCGTTCACGAAGAGGTAGCGCGGATACTCGTACCAGTGGGTCTCGCCGGGTAACTGCCGTCGAACGCGGTTGATGATGCGACAACCATCGGAGTGCATCAGCCCTCGAACGAGATGGCCCGGATTCGCTGCGACGATCTGACGTTGCCAGGCTTCCAGTTCGATCAGGCGAGTGTGCTTCTTCCCTGGCCCATGTTGTGGGAACAAGTGCGGCCAATGTTTGGAGAAGGAATTGATTTCGGTGCAGCCCTGTCTGGGCAGCATGCGGACCTTGTTGTCCGGCCTGATGGATATAAGTGCCTTAATGCACTCTTCCTGTAGTCCTGGCCATGTATCGGCGCACATGATGCGCAATGACCACACTTGCTTGGAAGGGTCGCCGATGGTGCTGATGTAGCCGTCTCCAAGGTAGAGGCCGAGAAGGTAGGCGTACTTGTCTGGTGGAGCGGGAAGTTCTGGAATCTCCAGGCAGCGAGGGCAGGAAGCCCGTCGGACTAGGTGGTCCGGACGTTCCCGCCATGCCCTGACGGTCGACCGTGAAATGCCGGTGCGGCGGCTGACCGCGCTGATCGTCTCGCCCGAGTCGAGGAGATTGCGAACTCTTTCACGGATAGTTACGTCGTACATACGGAAAGTGTTTCAGTCGGGTACGACAAAACCGCCCGGCCGTGCGGCCGGGCGGTTGAAGCGTGCCCCGGGTGGGACTCGAACCCACACTGTACGGGTTTTGAATCCGCTCCCTCATGCCAATTGGGGTACCGGGGCAGGAATCCGGACACGTCCGAATTTATCCAAAACGCTTGTCGTGCAGCCTAACCGATGACGATCGCTTGACCGGCATCGGCGTAGTCCTAATCTAGCGGACGTCGGTACTCTCTTGCTCGTGAGTACGCAGCGGCGAGTGGTGATCGCGGAAGATGAAGCACTGATCCGTCTCGACCTCAAGGAGATGTTAGAGGAAGAAGGATACGAGGTCGTCGCGGAGGCCGGGGACGGGGAGTCGGCGGTCAAGCTGGCGATGGAGCAGCGGCCCGATCTGGTGATCCTGGATGTGAAGATGCCCGTCCTGGACGGGATCTCGGCGGCCGAGCAGATCGTGTCGCAGCGGGTCGCGCCGTGCCTCATTCTCACGGCCTTCTCACAGCGTGACCTGGTGGAGCGGGCGAGGGACGCCGGTGCGATGGCGTACCTGGTGAAGCCGTTCACGAAGTCGGATCTGGTGCCGGCGATCGAGATGGCGGTCAGCAGGCATCAGGAGATCGCCGCGCTGGAGCGGGAGGTCGGGACGCTCTCCGAGCGGTTGGAGACGCGCAAGCTGGTGGAGCGGGCGAAGGGTCTGCTGATGGAGCGGCACGGGTGGAGTGAGCCGCAGTCGTTCCGGTGGATTCAGAAGGCGTCGATGGATCGCAGGCTGAGCATGCGGCAGGTTGCGCAGATCGTGGTCGCGGACGCGGATCGGGGCGGGGGCGGCTCCGAGATGGGGGCGGAGGAGCCCTGAATCGGACTCTACGGCTCTTTTCGCAGGCCCGCGCCTGTCGGGGGTGTGGCTCGAGGAGGAGGCGATGTGGGCTTCCTGGGGGCCGGTGTGATGGCCGTGGAGGTGGCGAGGTCGCCGGTGACCATGGCTTTTGCGGCTGATAGCCGAAAAGGATCGGTGTTATAAAGAAACGGTAACGGCGGGCCGTCCTGTATCGACCCGTGACATCGGCTGGCTGTACTAACCGACACAACCCCTGGCCACCCGCCAGGGAAGGGCATCTGTGAACCCGGTCCTGACGAGGGAACGGGCGAAAGGAAGGCAACCTTGCGGCCTAAGACTGCACGCCTCGGTGGAGTGCTTGCCGCCGGTGTGGCGCTCACCCTCGGTCTCGCTGCCTGCGGTGACGGTGGTACGGAAGCCACGCCGGCTGAGGGTGGCTCCAGTGCTGCCGCCCCCGGTACCATCAAGCTTGGCTTCATGGGAGACCTGACCGGCGCCAATGCCGGCATCGTCATTCCCCCCCGGAACGGTGCGAAGCTCGTCATCGACGAGTACAACAAGACCAACCCGGCTGTGAAGATCGAGCTGGTCGAATACGACAGCCAGGCGGACCCGTCGAAGGCGGTCGCCCTGGCCCAGCAGGCGATCAAGACCGACAAGATCGTTGGCCTGATCGGTCCCGCGTTCTCCGGTGAGTCCGCCCAGGTGGCGCCGGTGCTGGAGGAGGCGAAGCTGCCGAGCGTCTCGGCGTCCGCCACCAACGCCGCGCTGTCGGCGAATGGTTGGAAGTACTGGCACCGGGTGCTGCCGAGTGACAACGTTCAGGGCCCCGGTATCGGTGACTTCATCGCGACGGGTCTCGCCGCGAAGAACGTTTTCGTCATCGACGACAAGTCCGAGTACGGCAAGCCGCTTGCCGACGCGGTCAAGGGCGCGCTTGAGGCCAAGAGCGTGAAGCTGACGACCGACTCGCTTGACCCGACCGAGAGTGACTTCTCCTCGGTGGTGAACAAGGTCGCGGCCGCCAAGCCTGACGCGATCTTCTTTGGTGGTTACTACGCCGCGGGCGGCAACCTGCTCAAGCAGCTCCGCGACAAGGGTGTCAAGGACGCGAAGTTCCTGTCCGGTGACGGTTCGCTGGACAAGGGTCTGATCGACGGCGCCGGTGCCCCGAACGCCGAGGGTGCGCTGGTCGGCTGCCCGTGCTACATCGCGACCCCGGATGTGACCGACGCCAAGGTGAAGGCGTTCGCCGACGCCTACAAGGCCGCCTACAGCGCCGACCCGGCGATCTACGCGGCCGAGGGTTACGACGCCGCGACGGTCTTCGTCGAGGCGATCAAGGCGGGCAACACCACGGCCGAGAAGATCAACGAGTTCATCGCCACGGTGGACTTCGCGGGTGTCTCCAAGCAGGTCAAGTTCGAGGCCAACGGTGAGGTCTCGGCGAAGGACATCTACATCTACCAGGTCAAGGACGGTGTCATCGGCCTGCTGGGCAAGGCCAACGAGGCCAAGCTGGGTTAGTCCGGCGCTGAAGGAGATTAGGTAGTCGGCGCGCGGGGAGCGGGAACGCGCAGTGCGTTCCCGCTTCTCGCGTACTTCCAGAGAGTCCACGAGGTTCTGCTGGAGGCGGAGTGCTACCCGGAAGTGCAGGCGACCCCCGCTAGAAGTGGTAAACCCTAGTGCTCAATGACTTCATCAATCAGTTCTGGCCGGCGACGATCGACGGCCTGGCCTTCGGCTCGATCTACGCCCTGATCGCGCTCGGCTACACCATGGTGTACGGCGTGCTGCGGCTGATCAACTTTGCGCATTCAGAAGTTTTCATGATCGGTACGTTCGGCGCGATGCTGGTGCCGTTCGTGCTCGGCATCAACTCGGCGCTGACCGGCATCGCGTTGGTCGGTGTCGTGGTGGCGATGATCCTGGCCGGCATGCTCGCCTCGGCGGGTACCGCGATCACGCTGGAGCGGATCGCCTACCGGCCGCTGCGCAAGCGCGGCGCGTCCCGGCTGGCGGCGCTGATCTCGGCCATCGGCGCCTCGATCTTCCTCCAGGAGTTGTTCGCGCTCCTGGTGATCCCGGAGGTCTTCAACCGTCCGGAGCAGGGTCGTATCCAGATGGCTCTGCCCCGGCTGATGGAGCGGAGCGAACTTTTCTCGATCTTCGGGCACCCCGTCCGGATCGACCAGATATTCGTCATCCTCGCGGCGATCGGCATGATGATCGCGCTGGACGCCCTGGTGAACCGCTCGAAGATCGGCCGGGGTATTCGCGCTACCGCGCAGAACCCCGAGGCGGCCGTGCTGATGGGCGTCGACATCAACAGGATCGTCCGGATGACCTTCCTCATCGGCGGCGGCATGGCCGGTGTGGCGGGTGCGCTCTATCTGATCTCGTACGAGAACACGCACTACTTTGTCGGATTCCTCTTCGGTATCAAGGCGTTCACCGCGGCGGTCCTGGGTGGCATCGGCAACCTGCGCGGCGCCCTGGTGGGTGGAATCACGCTCGGGCTGGTGGAGAACTACGGAGCCATCTTCTTCGGCTCCGACTGGAAGCACGTGATCTCCTTCACCATCCTCGTCTTGGTCCTGATGTTCCGCCCCACCGGAATCCTCGGTGAATCACTCCAGCAGGCGCGCGCATGAACCAGAAGAATTCCCTGGCAGGTATCCGCGATGGCCTCGGCCGCTTCGGCGACGCCATGCACGATCGCTGGCTGAGCACTCCCGGCTGGCAGCGCTGGACGCTGTACGTGCTCCTGATCGTCGGGGCGCTGCTGCTGCCGTCGGAGAGTCTCGCCCCCTTCATGTCGCCCTACACCGACTGGGCGAGCATCCTGTTCTTCCCGATCGGGACGTATGTGGTCCTGGCGATCGGCCTGAACGTGGTGGTCGGTCAGGCGGGTCTGCTCGACCTGGGTTTCGTCGCGTTCTACGCCGTGGGCGGTTACGCGATGGCGCTGATCGGTACCCGGCTGGGCTGGAACTTCTGGCTCATCCTGCTGGTCGGCATCGGGATCTGTGCCCTGTCGGGCCTCACCCTGGGCGCTCCGACGCTGCGGTTGCGCGGTGACTATCTGGCGATCGTCACGCTGGGCTTCGGTGAGATCATTCGTATCACCGCCCGCAACACCGACGAGATCGGTGGCCCGAACGGCATCCGCGGCATTCCGCACCCGCCGAGCATCGAGGACTTCCAGCTCTTCGGGATCAACTTCTCCGAGGTGTTCGGAGTGGATCCGCTCAAGTACGGCGTGCTGGACCCGCGTCCCTACTACTACCTGCTGGTCGCGCTGGCCGTCATTGTGATCATCCTGGTCAAGCGCTGGGAGAAGAGCCGGGTCGGGCGTGCCTGGGCGGCGATCCGGGAGGACGAGGACGCGGCCGAGGTCATGGGCGTGCCGACGTTCCGCTTCAAGATGCTCGCCTTCGCGATCGGTGCCTCCATCGGTGGCGCGATGGGCGTGCTGTGGGCGGCGAAGGCCATCTCGATCAACCCGAACGACTTCCAGTTCCTGCTGTCGGCGACGATCCTGGCCGCGGTGGTCATGGGTGGTTCGGGCAACCTGCCGGGTGTCATGCTGGGCGCCTTCCTGGTGGCCTGGCTGCCCGAGCGGTTCCGCGGCCTGCAGGAGTACCGCATGCTGATCTTCGGCGCGGTGCTGGTGGCGTTGATGATCTTCCGTCCGGAGGGTCTGCTGCCGTCGCGTCAACGCAGGGCGGAGTTGCAGGAGGGAACAGGCGGGATGGGTACGCTCGGGGCCGAGGTTCCCGGGCCCGATTCGCAGGTTGAGGAGGTGGCTTCCAAGTGAGCGCCGAGGTGAATCCGGCCACTGTGACCTCGGAGGTGGCACAGCCGGAGCGGAGCGGCCGCACCATGTTGGAGCTGCGGAACCTCGTGATGCGGTTCGGCGGTGTCACGGCGCTGCGCGAGGTCGACCTGACCATCAAGGAGGGGGAGATCTTCGCGCTCATCGGCCCGAACGGTGCCGGCAAGACCACGGTCTTCAACGTGGTGACCGGGGTCTACCAGCCGACCGAGGGCGAGGTCCGGTTCCTGGACGAGAAGATCAGCGGCGTCAAGCGCTTCAAGATCACAAAGCGGGGTATCGCCCGCACGTTCCAGAACATCCGCCTGTTCCACAACATGACGGCCATCGAGAACGTCATGGTGGGCGCGGACGCGCATCACAAGTCGGGCATGGTCAGCGTGGCGCTGGGGCTTCCCTGGCACCGCCGGGCCGAGCGCGACGGGCGTGCGCTGGCGATGGAGCTGCTCGACTTCGTCGGCATCTCGCACCGTGCGCAGGACCACGCCAAGAACCTGCCCTACGGTGACCAGCGCCGTCTGGAGATCGCCCGCGCCCTGGCGACCAACCCGAAGCTGCTGCTGCTGGACGAGCCCGCCGCCGGTATGAACCCGGCGGAGAAGGTGGCGCTGCAGCAGCTGATCCGGGACATCCGGGACGCCGGGCGGACGATTCTGATCATCGAGCACGACATGAGCCTCATCATGGGCATCAGTGACCGCATCGCGGTGCTGGACTTCGGCCAGAAGATCGCCGATGGCCTGCCGGACGAGGTGCGGACCGACCCCCGGGTCGTCGAGGCGTATTTGGGAGCTCCCGCCGATGCTTCTTGAGGTCAAGGACATCCATGTCCACTACGGCAAGATCGAGGCGCTCAAGGGCATCTCGGTCGAGGTGAACGAGGGCGAGATCGTCACGCTCATCGGGGCGAACGGGGCGGGTAAGACCACCACCCTGAAGACGATCTCGGGCCTGCGCCCGCTGTCGTCGGGGAGCGTCGTCTTCAACGGCGAAGACATCAGCAAGATGCCCGGCCACAAGCGGGTCATCGCAGGCCTGGGGCAGGCGCCCGAGGGCCGGGGCGTGTTCCCGGGCATGACGGTGCAGGACAACCTGCTCATGGGCGCCTACACCCGCTCGGGTGATTTCAGCGCAGACCTGGACGAGGTCTACGAGCTGTTCCCCCGCCTGAAGGAGCGCAGGACCCAGATGGGCGGCACGATGTCCGGAGGTGAGCAGCAGATGCTCGCCATCGGCCGCGCGCTGATGGCCAAGCCCAAGCTGCTCCTGCTCGACGAGCCGTCGATGGGTCTGGCGCCGCTGATCGTGCAGCAGATCTTCTCGATCATCGAGGAGATCAACCGCCGGGGCACCACGGTGCTGCTGGTGGAGCAGAACGCCCAGCAGGCGCTGAAGCTGGCCCACCGCGCCTACGTCCTGGAGACCGGGCAGGTGGTCAAGAGCGCGCCCGCGGAGGAGCTGCTCAACGACCCGGCCGTGCAGGCCGCCTATCTGGGCGGTGGAGCGGCGCACGACCTGGTCGAGGAGGCGGCGGGTGCTCCCGGCTCCGCCTCCGCTCCGGAGGAGCCGGCCTGATCCGTGCCTTCCACGGCAGGGGGCGGGCCCGCCCGGGGGGGCGGCGGGGCCGCCCCAGTGGGGGCGGGGGGGGGCCGGGGGGCCCGCCCGGCC